>JAKFDY010000583.1:0-8152 GCA_036675885.1 Lacibacter sp.
CATAAAGGTGCTGTCCGGTAAAATCTTTACCTTTAATTGCATTTGTAATCATGGCTTTGAGTTTTGTATTTAAAGTTACAATCTCTCGAAGCCATGATTTTTTTCAAACATAGGAACTCATAAATAAGTGAGGCGGTCTTTTATTTTCACTAAGTTATAAAGTATAAATTATCTGTAGCCGGATGCTAAGTGCCTGGCAGGTGTTGGTGATTTAAAAAGTATAAAAGCATTTTTGAGGCGGCTTTTTTATTCAGATTTACTGCAACACCTCCTCCAACTTCCTCTCCAGCTCACCACCCCTCAAATTATCCGCAATAATTTTCCCTGTGGGATCAAGTAAAACGTTGTAAGGAATACCATTGAAACCATACAAACCAACGGCTTCACTATCCCAGAATTTAAGATCGCTGATGTGTGTCCAGGTGAGGCCATCTTTTTTAATGGCTTCTAACCAGGCATCTTTTGTTTTATCTAATGACACACCGAGAATCGTAAAGTTTTTATTCTTGTATTTATTATAAGCCGCTACCACATTCGGATTTTCTGCACGACAAGGACCGCACCAGCTTGCCCAAAAATCAACCAACACATATTTGCCTTTTAAGCTGCTCAACGAAAAATTATTTCCATTTACATCTGGCATGGTAATATCCGGAGCCATGGTACCAACCGCTGGAGTATTTTGTTTTGGCGCCTGTGGTGCTGCTGCAACACTTTCACGGTATTGTTTTACTACAGTCTGAATACCGGTATGTTTCGGAAAACGTTTCAGTAAGTTGTTATACATCGCTTCGTTTTCCTGCGCATCAGTTCCTGTATTGATCGATGTTGCAAACATACTTACCATCGGGCTTTTGTCTTCCATGGCTACTTTCTTCACATAGGCTTTGAAAGAAGCAACCATATTTGTCATGGCCATCTGCTGCAGGTTACGAAGACTATCGCCCTGGATCACATTCTGCAATTCGTATTGCATGCTCCCCAACTTTTGTTGTGTGGCTGAAAGTGAATCAACAAATTCACGTAAGCGTTCGCTGGCAGGAGAACCTTTGTAACTCAACTTTCGGATATCGTTCCAATCACCTGCAATGGTAATATCAGATTTATCGTTGATCACAAAAAACAATGGCCCGTTTTCAATTTGCGGAAAACGCAATTGCAATAATGATTCTTCTGCTGCTTTTCCTTTCAATGAAAATTTGCCACCATTCAACGTAATACTATCCAACACCTGTGGAGGCATATTGTCGAATGATATCTGTTCAAGATAAACAACTGTAGAAGGAGCATTCTTTACTTCGCCGGTGACAGTGAAATTTTTACTTCCATTACTTTCACAGGATGCAGCTGATAAAGCAACAACTGCAATAATCCATACTTTTTTCATGTTCATTATTTAGTTCGCTAATTTTTCTGTTACCAATTGATTCAGCAGTTTCGGATCGGCTTTACCTTTTGATTTCTTCATCACCTCACCCACAAACAAACCGATCAAACCTTTTTTCCCTTTTTTATACTCAGTTACTTTCTCAGGCATATTGTTCAACACTTCATCGATCAATTGCTGCAATGCATCTTCGTTACGCTCCTGAATTAAGTTCAACTGTTGTGCCAGTTCCAATGCCGTTGATCCATTTGATTGCAACATCGCCGGGAATAATTTCTGTGCCGCCATTGTATGACTCACCTTCCCATCTTCCACCAATTGAATGATCGATACAAGTTGTGAGGGTTTAACAGAAAGACTACCGATCTCTTTTCCTTCTTCATTCAAAACAGATTTCACCGGACCAAGCAACCAGTTGGCAATTTGTTTGTACGATGTTGTTTCAGATGCCGCAGCTTCAAAATAATCAGCCAGCTCTTTATCATCGGTTAGCAATGCAGCATCATATTCAGGCAATGCATATTGCTGAATGAAACGTTGTTTCTTTTGCTCTCCCATTTCAGGCAATGCCGCTTTAATAGCATTGATAAATTCATCCGTAATTACAAACGGTGGAAGGTCAGGATCAGCCATATAACGGTAATCGTCTGCATCTTCTTTTGTACGAATGGCGAAGGTTGTTTCCGTGTCAGGATTGAAACCTCTTGTTTGCTGAACAATTGTTTCTCCTTTTTCTTTCATGTCAATCATCCGCATCACTTCATGATCAATCGCTTTTTTCAGAAAGCGGATCGAGTTCAGATTCTTGATCTCCACTTTTGTTCCCAGCTTCTTCTCTCCTATTAAACGGATAGAAATATTTGCATCGCAACGCAAACTTCCTTCTTCCATATTTCCATCACACACATTTAACGTGCGAACGAGTTTGCGTACTTCTGTTACATAAGCTGCTGCTTCATCGCCACTATGAAGATCGGGCTCTGTTACAATTTCAATCAACGGTACACCCGCACGGTTATAATCAACAACAGAATAGTTTTCTTCCTGGTCGTGCATACTTTTGCCCGCATCTTCTTCCATGTGAATGCGGTTGAGTTGAATGTTCCGTTCTCCATCAACTGTTTTGATCTTTACAAATCCACCAACACAAACAGGTGTAGTATGTTGCGACAGTTGATAGCCTTTCGGCAGATCGGGATAGAAATAATGCTTGCGTGCAAAATAGTTTTTACGTTCAATTGCACAATTGCAGGCAAGTCCCATGCGAACAGCCAGTTCAATGGCTTCTTTATTCAACTTGGGTAATGTACCGGGATGCGCCAGGGTAATTGGGCTGATATGGGTATTTGGTTCAGAACCAAAACCGGCGCTATCGCCACAAAACAATTTGCTTTTTGTGAGCAACTGTGCATGTACTTCCAGTCCTATGACTGCTTCGTATTTCTCTGAATAATTTGACATAGTGTTCGATTAAATACATCTCGACTACGCTCGATGTATTGCCCAACCCTTCGACTACGCTCAGGGTAGCTTAGGGTTTGAGCTCGCAAAAATACCCGTTTTACCCCGAAGCATCTGTGAGTAAGCTCACAAAAAAATCCCCCGATAAATCGGGGGATGCCTAAATCAGAATATTAGAAAGAAAATTTTAATTACTCATGTGTCAGACGCTCTGCGAGACGTCAGACACGTTTAGAGGTCGGCTTTGTTCAGTTTTTTGGGGATTTTCATTTCCACAGTTACCGGTTTGCCCGCACGCAACACTTTCACTGTCCACAGGTTTTGCTCGTTGTTGGCACGCAATGCTTCACTGGCTTCAGCCACATTTTTCACAGCTTTGCCATTCACTTCTGTTATCACATCATCTTTCTGCAAACCGCTTTTTGCTGAAGGTGAATCTGCTTCCACTTCCAATACTTTCACGCCATTGCCTTCCTCTGTGTCCTGGATGGTAGCGCCAAATTTTGGGCGACCTTGATACATCATTATCTTATCCTGTAAACCATGCAACCGTGGTTGCAGATGCTCGAAATTGAACTGGCCATCGCCGAAATGCATATCAGGCATATCGAAGTTGAAGTTATGCATGCCTTCAGGACCTTTGCTTTCACCTAATTTTACTTTTGCTTTCTTCTCTTTTCCATCACGCAAATAAGTGATCTCCACTTCATCGTTTGGTTTTTTTGCATGAACTGCTTTGCTCAGATCTGAAGGAGAACCTATCTTTTTATCTCCGACTTTGGTGATGATATCGCCTTTCTGCAACCCTGCCTTTTCAGCAGCAGTTTCTTTTTGCACTTCTTCAACCAATGCTCCTTTGTCGTGATCTTCGGTAACAACCCCAAGAAAAGCACCGGTTTTCCAATTCATTTTAAATTCCTTCATGAACTTATCACTATTGAATTGCTCCCAGTTACCATCATAGTTGAATCGATATGCACCACGTGGAGCTGTTACACGCACTTTGGGTGAACGGAAGACAAACTCATCATCACCATCAAAACGATGGATGATTACATCTTTATCGCCTTTTTCAACGGGTTTCCCGTTAATGGTTACCTTATCGCCTTCAATTACAATGGTAGTCTTTTCGTTTTTATCACCTTTTTTACGGATGATAATCTGTTCCTTTTTTTCTTCTTTTTCCCTTTTTTCTTTTTTATCCTGGGCCGATGCAGTAAGGGCAAGCAACTGGGTAACGGCTACAAATGCCAAAGCATACACTGAAAAACGTTTCATATAAATAAGGTTTTATTAGTTGACAGGGCTAATGTACGAACATTTTCTTATTTACGAATAATTTCGGAGATTTTTTGGATTTTTAACATTTGAGAAAGACTCTACGGCTAACTTTCGACGCAGAGAAAGGAGAAAAGAAGTTTTACGTAGAGTGTTCTCTCTGCGTTTGCCTTTGCGTTCTCCTTTCTCTGCGTCGAAGTTTCTTGTACGATCATATAGCAACAACGCCACTACAAATTTGCAGTGGCGTTGTTGAATTTATGCTGTCTCAGATCTGCATCGAAAAATCAGACACTATAATAATCCTTTTACTTTTTCAATTACCTGTTGCAGGTTGCTGGCATCTTGCCCACCTGCCGTTGCAAGTGTTTTTTGCCCGCCACCGCCACCTTTGATCAATGGAGCTACATGTTCTTTAATGATCTTGCCGGCATCAAGCCCTTTTGCAGCAGCAATAGTATCGCTGATACCAACAGCAACAAATGGTTTCCCATCGATGTTGGCACAAAGCACAGCCACATAATCGTTGAGATTTGTTTTGAGATCGAAACAGATCTTCTTCAATGCATCTGCATTACTTACTTCAATAATATCGCCGATGAAAGTGACATTATTGATGATCTCATCTTTCTGCAAGAGTTCATTACGCAATGCAACCAATTGACGTGCTTCAAGTTTCTCCAGTTTCTTTTTCAGTTCTCTGTTTTCTGATTGCAGGTTTTCAATTGACTTGCTGATGTCTTTTGGATTTTTTAATAAGCCACGAATTGCACGAATTGACTCGAATTCTGAATTTACGAATTGTTCAGCTCCAAAACCTGTTAATGCTTCAACACGACGAACACCAGCTGCAACTGCAGCTTCAGCTGTTATTTTAAAAAATCCTAATTCACCTGTATATCCAACATGCGTACCACCGCATAATTCAATGGAATAGTTTTCATCCATAATTACCACACGCACCACATCTGCATATTTTTCTCCAAACAAAGCCATTGCACCTAATGCAATTGCTTCATCCTTCGGCATTTCTTTTATTACAACAGGAATATTGGCTCTGATCTTTTCATTCACCAATGCTTCAACCTTTGCAATTTCTTCATCCGTCATTTTTGCAAAGTGCGAAAAATCAAAACGCAGGTATTCATCATTCACCAGGCTTCCTTTCTGTGCTACATGTGTACCCAATACGGTACGTAGAGCTGCATGCATTAAGTGTGTAGCTGAATGATGTACAGTGATTTTCTTTCTGCGCTCTTGATCTACTCTTGCAGTAACAAGTGCAGATATATTCATTGGTATCTGATCGACCAAATGAATGATGAGATCATTTTCTTTTTTTGTATCTGTTACAATTACTTCTTCTCCTTCAAAAGCTAAGACACCTGTATCGCCTATCTGGCCGCCACTCTCCGCATAAAACGGTGTTTTGTCCAATACCAACTGCCATCCGGACTTTCCTTTAATATTTACTTTTCTGTACTTGATCACTTTCCCTTGCGCTTCTGTTAAATTATATCCTACAAATTCCACATCATTACCAGGAACCACATCTACCCAGTCTTCTGTATCAATAGTTGTCGCTGCACGGCTACGTTCTTTTTGTTCATTCAATGCTGCTTCAAAACCTTTCTCATCAATGGTTAAGTTATTTTCAATTGCAATGAGGCGTGTAAGATCAATGGGGAAACCATAGGTATCAAATAATTCAAACGCTGCTTTTCCTCCAATGGTCGCAGCTTTTGCATCAGTAATCATATCATCAATGCGCTTCAATCCTTTCTCGAGTGTACGTAAAAACGCATCTTCTTCTTCCTTCACCACTTTCTGCACAAAACTTTCCTGCGCCTTCAACTCAGGAAATACTTTTTCGAATTGTGTTGCCAATACCGGAACGAGCTGATGTAATAACGGCTGCTTATAACCGAGATAAGAATAATAATAACGAACAGCTCTTCTTAAAATCCTGCGGATAACATAACCTGCCCCGGTATTGCTTGGCAATTGTCCATCAGCAATGGTGAAACAAATAGCACGGATATGATCTGCGAGCACACGAAAAGCAACGCTTTCCTTATCATCACTTGCTGTATATTTTTTGCTGACGATATTTTCAACTGCTGCAATAGTGCCGGTGAAAATATCTGTATCGTAATTGCTTTGTTTGTTTTGCAGTACACGGGTTAAACGTTCAAAACCCATACCTGTATCAACATGTTTCGCAGGCAACGGTTCCAGTGATCCATCTTTTAAACGATTAAACTGAATAAATACATTGTTCCAGATCTCAATCACCTGCGGATGATCATTATTCACCAATGTTTTTCCATCAACCAATTTGCGTTCTTCATCTGTTCTGCAATCAACATGTATTTCGGTACAAGGTCCACATGGCCCTGTATCGCCCATCTCCCAGAAATTATCTTTCTTATTACCTAACAAGATCCTGTCTTCAGCAATCACCTTCTTCCATTCATTCCATGCTTCTTCATCTTTAGGAATGTTTTCCTTCTCATCCCCTTCAAACACGGTTACGTATAAACGATCTTTTGGAATGCCATATACATCTGCCAACAGTTCCCAGCTCCATGCAATCGCTTCCTTTTTAAAATAATCGCCAAAGCTCCAGTTGCCCAGCATTTCAAACATGGTGTGGTGATAGGTATCAACCCCCACTTCTTCCAGGTCGTTATGCTTACCACTAACACGCAAACATTTTTGCGAATCGGCCACACGGGTATGCTCAGGTTTGCGGTTGCCCAGGAAATAATCTTTGAACTGGTTCATCCCTGCATTCGTAAACAATAATGTAGGATCGTTCTTCACCACTATCGGTGCCGAGGGAACGATTTGGTGTTTTTTGGATGCAAAAAAGTCTAAATACTTCTGTCTTATTTCAGCGGCAGTCATCATATTCGTCCCGTATTTGGATTGATTTTTGAGGAGTGATACACCTATATTTGTAAAACCCCTTTTTTTATGGGTAGCAAAGGTAAGCCAAACCTATGACCACCTGATTGCTTATATGAAGAAAGTAAAGTATTTCTACAATACAAACACGCTCCGGTACGAGAAACTGGTGACGCCCCTGCGGGTAAAACTGCTGCGGGTGTTTAGTTTTTTGGCGGCAGTTACAGTAGCGGGCTTCCTTTTTATGCAGATCTCGTACCGCTATTTCCCATCGGCAAACGAGCAACGTTTACGAAACGAGAACAACCGGATAAAAGATAACTACAGCCTTTTAGGTGAAGAGATCAAACGTATGAACCAGGAACTCCGTGAAATTGAGAAACGTGATAACCAGGTGTACCGTTCTATTTTCGAAGCAAGTCCTTTGCCCGATAGCGCCCGTGCCAAAATGATGGAAAAACAGGCGGAAGAACGTTTGATAGCAAGCCTTAGTGAAGATGAACTCAACACAACCATTCTTCAACAGATCAATACTCTTCGCAACCGGATCTATGCACAAAATATTTCGTTCAATGCAATAGACGGGATGATCAAAAACAAAGAAGCGTTATTAGCTGCCACGCCTGCTATACAACCGGTGAGCAATAAAGAATTATCAAGATTGGCTTCAGGTTTTGGTTATCGTATCGACCCTGTTTATAAAACAACAAAATTTCATGCGGGTCTCGATTTTGCTGCACCGCAAGGCACACCCATTTATGCAACAGCCGATGGCACTGTAACACTTGCGGGTAATACAGCAAATGGTTATGGTAATCATGTGGTGATCAATCATGGATATGGTTATGAAACATTATATGGCCACATGGTACGTGTGAAAGCAAGAAGAGGGCAACGTATACGCCGTGGCGAAGTAATTGGTTGGGTGGGCAGCACCGGAAAAAGTACCGGCCCTCACCTGCATTACGAAGTTCATAAGAATGGCCGTGATCTCGATCCTATCTATTTCTTTTATAATGATCTCACTCCCGAACAGTTCGATCGTATGCTGAAGATAGCAGCAACGGGGAACCAGAGCTTTGATTAAAGACAAACCGGTAGCGGTTAGTAAACCAA
>JAKFDY010000584.1:0-6182 GCA_036675885.1 Lacibacter sp.
CATCGTAAAAATTTCCTTTGCGGCATTTTTGTTTTACCGAAATGAAGGCTTTTGAAACTTCTGTTACTTCAATCACTTCGTAAGATGAACCGAAGTTGTAAAGCATCTTTTCACCTGGTTTAAATTCAGATGCAGGCTTTGCGGGAGCCCACCCGTAAGATTGAAGCCAAATACAAACTTTCCCGTCAATGGTTTTTGGAGAATAACTGTTTAATGAAATAGACATTTTGTTTTTTGCGCCCTTGGCCGGTTGCGCCCCCGTTTTGATAGATCAAAAATAAAACATTCTTTTGAAATAACAAAGCCTTTTTCAAAATTATTTTATTTCGGTTGAAGGGTGGTTGAAAGTTGGCGTTGATTGGTCCGCAACTTCGACGCCGTGGCGACCCTAAAGAATATATCAAATCCCGTTTGGGGTATTTCTGTTATCGGTTACGGTGTAATCGTTGAAGGTATTGCGGCTATTCGTCAACGCATGGATATTGCCATTCGTACAACGAAAGGAACAGACCCTTTGCGTCCTGAATTTGGTTCGCATGTATTCAAGTTTATTGATCGTAAAACAACTATTGCGGTTCCGAATATTAAAACGGAAATACTAAAGGCCCTGCAATTATGGGTTCCTGAAATAAAAGTTATTTCTATTCGTCACAGTTTCCCGCAAGATTATTCAAACCCTCACTTTGAGGTTACATACAGGCTTGTTGACGAAAGTTTAATTGATAAGCTTTTGTTCGATATAAGGGAAGGCATTTCTTCAATTCCCGATCAATTAAGCGAATTGATTTTGCAGGCGTTTATTCCTGAAAATCCGAACGCTTATCGTTACACATTGAAACTGTTTCGCAACGGTTCCCAGGTCTTCCCAATGCCCAACCCTTCGGGCTTTGCTACAATTCAAGAATTATTCGATTGGGCAAAAACAAATTTATTCTATGTCGGGAAATGGTTTCTGTTATCCGATAAAGTTGTTTGCTACATGAAGGCTGAGGGCGTTACGTCTGCATCAATGGTAATTGAAACTTTGCCGGTTGTGCTTTTTCAAAGTGACTTCCCAAGCCTTATTCCCGGCGAAGTGTACAAGGTTGAATTTACTGCTAACGGCGAAGCAGCAACGCCACGTTGTCCGCAAATATTTACAAGCCCTGGGGACGTGTTGGCATGGTGTCAAACCAATTGGGCAAATTATGCGGCATGGGCAATTGAGTTTTTACAAACATCGGGTGAAGGTGTTTTCTCAGATGAATTTTCAGACGAATTTCAAGTTGATGCAACAGGCTTTCGTTTAGTCGGCATATCAAATACACCGGGCTTTGTTGCAGACCTTCAAATTACAAAGATTGCCGCTAACAAGTTCGAAGCAGAATTTCCGCAATTGGTAGCGGGTGAATTCTATAAAGTTGAATTCAAGAAAGACGGCGTACCTGTTAACCCGAATGTTCCAACTATTTACACAAACCCCGGCGACGTGTTGAGCCATGCGCAAACCTATTGGGGAAGCATTGCCGATTGGGGAATAAATCAAATCAACAGCATTACCGGGGCCGATGTGTTGTCGGATGAATTTTCAAACGAATTCGATACACAGGAATTTGATTACGTGTTGGTAGGTGTTGGCTTCACTTCATTCGATGCAGAATTGACAATTACTAAAATTTAACAATGGCAGAAAAAATACAATTTCTACATGAAGACGGGGCAAAAATTATTGCCGAATGCAAAGCGTTTTATGAAACGACTTTGGGAAGGCAGATTGCGCCCGCAGATGTTGAAATGCTTCTTATTAATGGCCTTGCTTACCGTGAACTTTTAGTGCGCTCACAAGCTAACGAAGCAGGAAGGCAAAACATGGTTTCTTTTTCTCTTGGTGCAGCATTGGAATATTTGGGCGAATTGGTGGGCGTTTATCGCTTACCTGCTTCGCCTGCATTGTGTACAATTGAATTTGCATTGGTCCCAGGGCATACCGGCGTTACTATTCCAATGGGTCTTCGTGTTCAATCAACAGACGGCAAAGCAATTTTTGAAACAACAGAAGAAAGGGTTTGCCCCGTTGATACATTAACCGCTCAAATTATTTGTGCAGCAACGGAAGCGGGAACCGTTGGCAATGACTATGCATTAAACAAGATCAATATTATTCTTGACCCGCAAGCTTTTTTATCAACAGCGCAAAACATTACTGTAAGTAAAGGCGGTGCAGATGAAGAAACAGACGAATTGTTGAGGGAGCGAATAAAACTTGCACCTGCAATTTTTTCTGTCGCAGGTCCTGACGACGCTTATAAGTTTCATGCAAAAAGCGCAAGTGCTTCTATTGTTGATGTTGCTGTAACAAGCCCCGTACCTGGGGAAGTTCACATTTTCCCATTGTTGGAAGGCGGCTTAATGCCAACGCCTGAAATACTTGAAGCGGTTCAGGAAAAGTGTAATGCAAAAAAGATTCGTCCGCTTACTGATACTGTAGTTACAGGAAGCCCCGAAACAATTGATTATGCAATAGAAGTAAACTTAACCTTGCTTACTACTGCTGTACAAGCTACAACACAATCTTCTGTTGAAGACATATTAAACGAATACAAAGAAGCAAGAAAAAACAAATTGGGTCTTGACGTTGTACGTTCAAAGATCGCTTCGCTTTCATCAATTCAAGGCGTGTACGATGCTGTTGTTGTTTCACCCGTTGCAAACATTGTTGCAGAACCAAGCGAATACACTAACTGCACCGGCATTACTGTAAACATAATCGGCACGCATGACGAATAATAAAAGCAACATACTTGCAGACAGTATTCGGCATATACCGCATTTGGCGGCGTTTGACATGCTTGTGAAAAAGCGTTTTTCCGAATTGGAGTTGGATAAAATATTGATTTATCTGATTGACACCGTGGACGCAAAAGCATTGCCTTATTTGGCCGAACAGTTCGACGTGTTGGGTTATAAGGGAATGAGGCTTGCGAATACCGAAGCAGACCAACGTGCAATCATTAAAAAATCAATTGAGCTGCATCGTTTCAAAGGTACGCTTTGGGCTGTTGAAGAATCATTAAAAGCAATTGGTTACGGTGACGTAACAATTGAAGAACACGTTGAAGGTCATTGGGCAAAGTTTCGTGTGTTTGTTGACATAGCAAACCATCCTGTTAATGTGCAAGAAGTTGAAGACGTGGTAAAAATGATTCACCACTATAAAAACACAAGATCACATTTAGTTGATCTCACATATACCCTTTCGTTTGGTGAAGATTCCGTAACGGTTGAAGCCGAATTGCAATTGGCCCAGGCTACTGAGGATTTTGATAGTGTAACCGCAGGCGGTAACCTTTTGCACAATGGCTTGGTGTTGAGAAACGGAACACGCAATTATTCACAAGATGCAGACACGCTTAACATTCAAATAATCTCATAATGGATAATAAAACAATAGTTGAAAAAAGTAAAGACGGATTGTTAGCCCGTGGTTCGGTTGATATTCAAATTTTCAAAAATGGAAAATTGATTGACCGCATTAGCGATAACAATTTGGTTGTAACGCTTGGCAAAAAAAATATTGCTGAACTGCTTGGCGGTACTGTTACAGGTGTGCCAATTACAACCGTTGGCGTTGGCGAAAACGGAGTTGCACCGGCCCCAGGCGACAACGCATTAACAAACTCTTTTACAAAAGCTGTTGACAGCGTATCGCATCCAACAGCTAACCAGGTAATGTTTCATTTCGACATTGACAATGCAGAAGCAAACGGAAAAACAATTCGTGAATTCGGTTTACTTAATGCAAACGGTGTTTTGTGCGCCCGCAAAATTCGTGGCGAAGACATTGTTAAAACGAATGCAATTCGTCTTGTTGGCACTTGGACAATAACAATAAACTAATTAAATAAAATGGGTCAAACAGCAGGATTAAATCAATGGGACAATGAAGTTTATCTGTTTGAAGAAACAGACGTTGTACAAGGTGGCGAAGCCGGTGTTGATAACGTGCCTTTAAAGAACCTTGCAAACCGTACTGCATGGTTGAAGGCTAACCTTGGGTTAATTACTAACGTACAGGACGACGTTGTAATAGCTGCAAACGCTTCAATAAGTGCAGCACTTCAAAGCAGTTTGATTGTTGCGTTTGCAAATAATCAAAATATTGTTTTAACGCTTGACAATGCAAATACATTTAAGCATGGTGCAATAATTCCAATTTCTGCATTATGCACACCTGGCAATGTTGTTACCATAAACACAACCGGCGTTTCAATATTAAACCCTGTTGATGGTGACACAGCAACAATGCACATGCACCATAACGAAAAGTTGGTGTTGGTTGCGCTTACAGATCATTGGAAAATAATGAATGCGCAAGGCAACTTTTATTGCGTTGGTGAAGAAGTAAAGGGCCGTAAGCAATTACTTAACACATTGCAATTGCGTGGTCAAATTGTTGAGCGTGCAAGATACCCCCGCCTTTGGGCATTCGTTCAAACGTTAACCATGTACCAGGAAGTGATAGACGAATTTTCTTGGTGGAACAACGGTCTTTCATACCGTGGTTTGTTTAGTACGGGTGACGGTGTAACAACATTCAGACTTCCCGATGAAAGGGGAATGAGTGATCGTATGTTGGATTTAGGCCGTGGCATTGATACTTCACGCACGCATAATTTCCCAGGCGGTTACGAAGCTGATAAAGTTGGTCCTTTCTCAGTAACAACAAACAGGCGTTCAACAAAAAGGGGTTCAGGTGGCGACCCGGACGGGCACGCCTGGGCAACACCTAATGGTAGTGCTATGGGTGCAAACTTCAACGATACTATTTCGGGTGGCGGGTCTGAAACTATTATGAAGAATATAGCTAAATACAATTTCATCAAATTTTAAAACCACACAAAAACAAAAACATGAAGAGTTTAATTCTCAGTATTGCATTTATTGCATTCTCTCTTTCCGGCTTTTCACAGTTCACGGACACGTCACAATTGAACGGTTATCTTCGTGACACAATTAAAGACCGAAGGCCCGAAAAAGTAACGGCGTCACAATTACAAAAAGGGCTGTTAGGTATTACGAAATTCCTGGTTACTGATAAAAATTTTGCCTCAAACAACTTAACGGCAACGGGTAACCGAACGCATGATTTTGCCGGATATAGCTTAAAGATTGACAGTTTTTCAACATTCAATTTAGCTACAAAACAAAGGGAGGCAACAGAACTTGCGGAAGGAATATTTGTGCAAGGCTTTTTTATCATGAACGACTTGACCAATTCTTCCGTTATTTCTATAAAATCAAATACTGATTTTTTCGGCCAAATTCGAACGGCGCAAGTTGATTGGTCGCCCCTGGGAACGTTCAAAGTAACAGCGCACGAAGGCGACCTGTATAACAAAGGCGAAACGTTTGAAGTTGGGAACGGCATACTAAAAATGAATTCAACAAACACCGCCGAATTTGGAAATGCAAATTTGGAAGTTTCGGCACAAGACGGGCTTTATGTTTATGTGCCCCGCCCCGCTTACGGCGGTAATGCAAATGAATTTCGTGTTTTTGAAGACGTGAAAATTAAATTGGCCGCAAGCCTGGGAGAATACAACGGAAAATTCACGCTTGAAAATAGTTATTGGAAATTTATTGAAGCAGATTTAAGGACGCTTTGGCTTAGGGGGGATTCGTTGAAGTTGAATGCGGTCCCGAATGCATTAGGCGGTGAAAACACATTGGTAATTGATGGAAATGGATATGTAAAAAAAGGGGCTGCGTTGCCTTCCTTTTCGGGTGTTTTAGCTTTACCTGAATGGGGGCCGAATGATACAACTTACAGTTATTTTATTCCTGCATTTGAAGACCCCGACATGAACGGAAGTTCAATACGTGGTGTTGCCGGTTATAAGTTTAACGGCGACGGTATAACAACCGATAGCACTTTATTTGACTTTTACGCCTGGGGGTTTAAGTCTGAAACTTACGGTAAAATAAGCGATACTTCATATAGCAAAGGAAATATAGAGGTAAGTAGTCAGTCGGGCGGGTTTCAAGTAAAGAAATTCGAAAACGGTTCACCTACTTATCAAGGTATATTTTCTACGCAGCCAGGTTACGTTTCAATGCAAGGTATTTCTCCCGTAAGTAGTACGGTGGCAAAAGTTGATCTTGACGGGTATAGTGTTACTTCTTACGATCTTACCGTTGGCAGT
>JAKFDY010000585.1:0-12147 GCA_036675885.1 Lacibacter sp.
CAAACACATTCGTTACATAACGATGAGCTGGAAGAAGCCAACCATATGTTATCAGTTGAGTTAAATGATATGCGCAGCAAGCAGCGTGAACTGGTGGAAGAAAATTCACGGCTGTCGCAGCATGTAATTGAAATGGAAAGTAAGTTGAAAGAATCGAACCTGCAGCGCCAGCAATTGAGTAAACGCAACGATTTCCTTGAAGAACTCAACAAAGATCTGCAGCAGGTATCGGATCATAATAAAAAGCTGGAATCGCAACTCTCCCGTCTTTCAGAAATTGAAGCGATGCTGGCAAGAATTTCTGCCGGACAAAATCAGTAAATCAGCGGTTCGTATATTTTCCTTCATTAGATTTGGCGCTTCATCAAAACAACCGTTTTATGTCGTCCATTGCAGATATCCGTCGTGACTATTCCTTAAAAACATTGATCGAAACAGAAGTAGCCGAAAACCCTTTCCTTCAGTTTGCTGATTGGTGGCAACAGGCCATTGAATCGGAACTTGATGAAGTGAATGCGATGACGCTGGCAACAGCATCACTGGAAGGTGTTCCGGCTGCACGTATTATGTTGTTGAAAGGTTACGATGAAAAAGGCTTTGTGTTTTTTACCAATTATGAAAGTGCTAAAGGGCTGCAGCTTGCAGAAAACCCAAGAGTGGCCTTGTTGTTTTTCTGGAAAGAACTTGAACGTCAGGTACGTATTACCGGTATGGCAGAAAAAGTAAGTGCAACTGAAAGCGATGAATATTTTTTATCACGCCCCACAGGTTCGCAAATTGGTGCATGGGCATCGCCGCAAAGTCATGTAATTGAAAACAGGAGTTGGCTGGAGAACAGAGTGAAAGAACTGGAAGCAAAATTCAGCACAGAAAAATTAGCACGTCCTTCTCATTGGGGAGGCTACAGAGTAAAACCGGTGATCATTGAGTTCTGGCAGGGAAGAAGCAGCCGCTTACACGATCGTATTCAATATACATTGCAGGATAATAATAGCTGGAAGATTGAACGGTTAGCACCCTGACAGGTAGAAAAGTGATAAGTAAATAAGTAGAAAAGATGGCTCCTCTACTTATTTACTTACCTACATAAATACTTATTTCTTTTCTTCCTTTTTAGGAGCTGCTTTCTTAACAACTTTCGCCGGACGGCTCTTACCAAATGAACCTTTAAAGCGTTTTCCTTTTGCGGTTTTTTTATCACCTCTGCCCATAGTAATTTGTTTGAAACGTAAAAGTAATGATGATGGAGCAATAGTTGCCCGTTAAAATAAAAAAAGCAAGAAACGATCAGTTTCTTGCTTTTCCAGTAAGGTCAAGCATTAGAGTTTTGCAGCTAATTCTTTACCTGCTTTAAACTTAGCTACTTTTTTCGCTTTGATTTTGATGGTTGCACCAGTTTGTGGGTTACGGCCGGTACGTGCAGCACGTTTTGTAACAGAGAAAGTACCGAAACCTACCAATGTTACTTTACCGCCACCTTTTAATGTTTTGGTAACAGCTTCTACGAAAGAATCCAATACAGCATTTGCCTGTGTCTTTGAAATTTCTGCATCTTCGGAAAGTTTTGCAACTAATTCAGCTTTGTTCATAGTGAGAATTTTTTAAGTGGGACAAATATAGATGCTTTTGCTTTCCAACAAAATTTTTTTACATGTTTCGAAATATGTAAGAAATCGCTCAAATCCGCACGGAGCAAGGCTTCTGCCGTAGTAATAAAATCTAACGCATGTATGTAAATAATTGCATTTCTCTGAAACTGTTGACAGACAAGGGTTTCAGAGTTGTTGTCCTGAAAGCCTTACCAGCTAAGGTTTTCAGCGTGTGGATAAAGAAATATCAGGAGTTGAGTTTTTGCACAATTACTGCACAACTTCCATAATACTGCGGAATGCAATGATGCGGTTGCCCCATTTATCAAATACTTTTTGCCGAAGTGCAGCTGCATGTTGCCGCGCATATTCTTCCTGCTGTTGTTTCGTCTCCGCAAAATATTGAGCAGTGTAAGTTGGTCCGTCTTCTTCATCAATCTCCAGCAGTTTCAATAATTGTCCGCTGGTAAAATAACCGGTAGCCACCACTTCAGGAATATGTTCTTCCAGCATCCATTTCACCCATGCATCATGAATGCTCCAATCGGGTTTTGAGGTAACATTATATACGATCATGTTATTTCATTTTTAATTCAAGGTAAACAGGACAATGATCGCTGTGTTTCACATCAGGAAAAATTTCAGCGTCTTTTAAATTCTTTCTTAATGGTTCTGTTACCGTAATGTAATCAATACGCCAGCCTTTGTTTTGCAAACGCACGCTGGGGAAACGTTGGCTCCACCAGCTGTAACGATGTGGTTCAGGATGAAATTCACGAAATGTATCCACCCAGCCATTCTCAAAAAACTTTGTCATCCATTCTCGTTCTGCAGGTAAAAATCCACTTGAGTTTTTATTGCCTTTCGGATCATGGATATCTATTTCTTTATGTGCAATATTGTAATCGCCGCAAAGAATAAGTTTGGGATGTTTCTTCTTTAACTCATTCAGCCATGTATAATATTCATCGAGCCATTGATATTTAAACTCCTGCCGAACATCACCACTTGTACCACTGGGAAAATAAGTATTGATGAGGCGTACATCGCCAAACTGCAATTGTATCACACGGCCTTCATCATCACTCGGGCCATGACCATTACCTGTTTCAACAGCATCAGGTTTTATTTTGGTGAATACCGCCACACCGCTGTAACCTTTTTTTTGTGCGCTGAACCAATAATCATGATAACCAAGATCATTAAATAATTTATGATCAACATTTTCTTTCTGTGCTTTTGTTTCCTGCACACAAATAATATCAGCAGGATCAGTTTTGAGCCAATCAATAAAACCTTTTTTAATGGCAGCACGAATGCCGTTTACGTTATACGAAATAATACGCATGATGATTTTTTCTTCGGCGAAAGTAAGAAAGGCTGTTTATACTCTATGTAAAAAGAGAGGCATTCCTTTTTGAAATGCCTCTTTGCAGATATATAGTAAGCAACGGCTATGCTTTTCGCTTGTAAAAAGTTTGTTCTATTTTTTTGTCCACCGGTGTTACAGTTTGCAGGAATTTGTAAATGGCTTTGATCTCTATATCACTCATGCGGCTGAAAGGACCCCAAGCCATAGGACTGTGTTTGTTGAGTTTTCCCTGGCGTAAACGGATGCGAAACATTTCTTCGCTCCAGCCATAAATACGTCCTGTTCCTTTATGTGGCGTAAGATTGGGACTTTGACACTCATAATTTTCAGGATCAATGATCGATTCCATTTTAAAACCACCGGCAAATGGTTCTCCAATAAATGCACCCGTCATCAAATCCCGATCTGTATGGCAACCATTACAATTAGCCACGCTTACTGCAAGATATTTTCCATATTCAATTGTTGAATCCGGCTTTACTTCTTTAGGTGGAGTGGCTGTTGGGCCAACTGGTTTCAACACAAACGCTTTAATCATCATACCCAATGGATTCATTTTATTTGCAGACACTTTATTACTCACTGGTTTTATTGTACGTATGTAAGAAATAACAGCGGTAAGATCGGCATCGCTCATATCATGAAATGGCATAAAGTCGAACAAAGCTCTTCCATCATGACCAACACCATAACGAAGCGAACGGGCAATGGCTTCATCGGAAATATTGCCGATGCCTGTTTCTTTATCGGGTGTAATGTTTTTTGGATAAATATGCCCGATTGGTAAAGCAAAATCCCGGCCTCCCGGCAAATCAACTTCAGCACCACTATTCACTATTTCTTCTGTTCCCGGTTTTGCATGGCAATCGGCGCAATGTGCAGGTCCGTACACAAGGTATTTGCCACGTGCAAGAACAGCACTGTCAGTTGATGCTTTAATGTTGGGATAAGGAGCATCGTACTTTTTATTTTGCCTGAGTAATACGATTACAGTAACTCCAACGATGATGAACAAAAGGATAAGACCTGTCCATTTAAGGATTTTTTTAAGCATGATGGTTGGTTTTGGGTGATGACTGAACAATCTGAGAAAGATGAAAAGGTAGAAACAATTTCAAGAAAATGCAAGTGGGTAACAAAAAAACGCTGCTCACAATCGGCACTTTGAAAAAACAGGTATATTGTACAAACGATCAACATGGAGAATAACCAAAATTATAATGCTGCCGAAAGCACAACACAAACATCTGTGTTAGCCGATATTCAAACATTGAATTATAATTATGCAGGCGCAGGCCAACGTTTTTTTAATTGGCTGATCGATAATCTGCTCATGCGTTTTGCTATAAGTTATCTTACCGGTGCTGTGGTGGGCGTTCTTCTGCAATTAATCTCTCCTGAAATATTATTTGAACTGGCATCGGGAGAACGTGGTTTTGTTTTCTGGAGCGTGAGTTATTTTATTGGTATCTGTAATTATCTCTTTTATTATACGCTTTGTGAAAAACTATTCAGAGGTTACACATTTGGCAAATTAATAACCGGCACCCGGGCTATACGGGATGATGATGGTGAGCTTACATTTAAAGATGCTTTTATGCGTTCACTTTGCCGTATTGTTCCCTTTGAAGTATTCAGTGCTTTAGGCGGCTTCCCCTGGCATGATACATGGACAAAAACAAAAGTGGTGAAGACAAGATAAAAGTTGAATGGCATTATAAATGAAATGCAAACTTCAATTGAATTAATTGCATTTTTTACAATGTTTTTTGAAGGATACATTGGTGCGCCACCAACTTCTACAGGTTTTCATTCATCTCGTTAGATGTTGATGTTTGTGCAGATTATGTACCGGCAGCCAATGCAGTAGCTATCGCTAATGCGAATACTTTTACCCGTTTCATGTTGTAAATTTTTGATTGTTGTTTGATGGATTACTTCAACATACAAACTGTTGGTTCCCTTTCTTTACGGGGAACAGTGGAGATAAGGAGTGAGGGATGTGTTTGGATTCAGGACGGGACATATTAAACTTATGCAGGGATAAAATCTTCTCACTATATCGCTTATGTATTAAACACAAGTATGTTGGCAGGTGTTGTGCTCATCACAGATAATAGCATTTTTGAACAACCATTAGATTTATGATGAAAACGGAAATAATCTTATTGTATCCTTATTACTTTGTATGAACAGGTAAAAGCGACAGCAGATGAATCGGCCGATTTAATCCAGCCCGATGCTGATCCCTTAACATAACCACCTACAGGCCCATATTCAGTAACAGTTGCCTGGGGATTGTTAACGGTGCTATAGTTTTTGCCATTTAAGACGGCCAAAAGGATGAAAGGATAATTGCCAACTGAATGAGAACTGTTGTTAATAATTTTACCCTTGAAATAACTATTCATTTCTCCGCCCCGTAATATGGTAGCATCATGAAATGCATCGTATGGTTCATGATATTGTACATCAACTCCACCTGAATCTGCAGGCGACCATGAATAATTAATTCCATTTACTGTAAGCCTGATATACTGGCTGGTATCTACAATGTTTCCCGGATTCCAGGATGAAAAATGGCTGACAGTACTGATATAAATGTTGCCTTGTTTCTCGGCAATACCATCCTGCTTCCATGTGCCTTTGGCAGCATCAAAATACCAAAGAGGAACAAAGACAGGAGCTTTGCCTTGCAATGCTGTAGGCAAAGTAATAATGGCCTTTTTGCCTGCTGCTAATTGCAGTTTATTGCCTGAGGCATCATTCATCTCTACTGTTATTACCCCGAAAGATTGAAGTGCCCCCTGCGGATTATCAAGGCCGGCTGCCTTTAAATCTCCGGGAGCATAAGTGCTAAAATTCTGGTCTGACGGATCTAAGTAATATGCTGAAACAGAAACATTTCCTGTATATGCATTACCATTAGATGCATTGATAAAGCCGGAGCTGAAATTAATTGAACCACCGCCTTGAATGGTAACATCGCCACCGGAAGATGCAGCGATTGTTCCCGAAACAGTTTTGCGAATTAGCTTAATTGTTGCATCGCTTACAGTCTGGTTACCTGAAACAAAACTTTTTACGCCCTCAAAAAATCCATTCTTAGTAACTATCACTACTACAGTATTTGAGCTGAACTGCACTTTGCTGAGGGTGAATTTTCCACTTGCATCTGTGGTTGCAGTTGCTGTTCCTCCTGTAACGGTTGCATTGCTGACGGGGGAATTATTAAAATCGGTTATAACGCCCTGAACAGTGCCATTTCCTGTTCCGGGAATAGAACCATTTCCTGAATTCGATTGACTATTTTTTTTGCAGGCGAATAGAATAATTATTAAAAAAGTAATAATTATTGAAATGGTATTTTTTGGATAATGTGTTTTCATTTTTTCAGTTTTAATGTTAATTATTTTATTACAGAAAGCTTTCTCGTTTCACTGTAAGCGCCTGTATTAAACCGAACCACATAAATTCCTGCATTTACTCCTGCTGCATCATAAAGTTAAGCGGACAAATTGTGAGTTTGCGTCATTAAAAAACTAATTGTATTTGAATTAGCAGAAGAAAGAGAAAGTACATCATTTGCAAGTAAGCCTTTTTTTATTTTGTTTGTTATTAATTTATTTCTGGGCAGAGATGTTGCCCCATTTGTCCTGCATGAATTGACAACTGAAAAACAGTTGCAAGGTTGTTCTTTAAGCTTTAAAATTTCTTCATCAATAGTGCCGGTACAATGCAAACCTGTAAGTTTACTCTTGCCCGGCACTTGCTGTATCATCTCAATTTTCTTTCATGATTGAAAAATATTTTGATGAACGATCCTGTTTTGAAACAGGTGTTTATTCCTTCAGAAATTTTATTGTACTTAAAATATTCTCCGCTACTTTTTTACCCTGGGCAATACTACGTTCGCAAGTAAGCCGGTAATGTATGCCTCCGTAAATCCGGCTATTAGCAATGTCTAACCCCATTTGTGTAAATGTGCTGTAACTACGGGGAGGATAATTCAGATAATCGTAGGTGTGAAGAGTGATCGGAAATTTTTCTCCAAACACATTGCTCATCATGGTAAGTGCGCCGCCGGTTATTGTTGCATGGCCCGAAGGAAACTCCGGATGATTAGGAGTTGGGATATAAGTATTCCATGCAGGGTTAATGTATAATCGTATATAGGTTACAGGCCGCATAACGTTGAAGATGTATTTATTTACAAACAAAACAATGGTGGCATCATGCTGACCCAAACCAACTTTGGCATAAGCAACAGCTGCCTTATCCAGGGTGAATTGTGCAATGTTGAGTGCCTGTACAAATGCAGCCACGTAAGTTCCTCCAGCTCCATAGCCGGGGTTGTCTTTAAAATAATCAGCAAGTGCTTTTTGCTCCGGTGTTAATGTAAGAGATACATCATACACTTCTTTCACCATAGCATAATAGTCAGAAGAAGGATCTGTTGAAAAGGCTGGCAAAGAGGTAAGAGCAGTGCCGTTTGCTGAGCCGGGAACAAGCAACCTGCGTTGATAAGCATAAGGATTTATTGCTGGTGTTGGTGATGTAGGCACCCAAAGGCCGAACCCAACAGGTGGTACATAGGGTGGATTTACATTTGCTGAACCATCAGTTGCAGCCCATGCAAAAATTCTTGTGGCTACTTCTTTTCCAAATGCAATGGAACGTTGCAGTGTAGCATCATTTACTTCGGCAGCATAAGCGGCCTGCAATGTATTTTCCAGGTTGTCCATAGCAGTTTTGTTGGCGGCAGATGTGGCAGGAAAAAGCCTGCGGTTCATTTCAGCCAGTGCAGCATTGGCACTTGCTGCCCAATGATAAGCTTTGCCGGGTTCTGTTTTTGGCATTTCAGGAAAATCAGTGAGTTGATGTTCGAGCGATTGATAGGCCGGCATGCCATTTACCACGGCTTCATAAGCTGCAATGCCGCAATATGCCTGGCTTCGATCTATACTCTGGGCTCCTGTACCGGGAGGCAGTGGCAACCGTAACATTTCCAATTGCATATTTAACCAATGGATAATTACATCAGAAGAAAATGTTTTGGTTTGCTGCAGATGTCCATTTACACCGGCCTTGTTTGCTGTGGAGGTATTTTTTTCCTGTAAGAGATCCTCACTTACTTCTTTCTGGCAGGAAAGATTTGCAAAGGATAGAAACAGCAACAGAAAAAATGCTCCTTGAAGTTTTTTGCACATAGATTTAAATTTTAGTGATGATGACTAATGATTTTCATAGGCTCACGGGTATAAACTCCGGTTAAGCAGTTTCAGAAAGTAATTTGTAAATAGTTACTTCCTCATAAAGGAAAGGGATTGCAGATTTGCAGGAAAGTAAGTACTGTTTTTCCGGGAAAAACATATAAATGTAGTGTTGATAAAAGCTATAAAAAATACCGATTTATAGGTAGTTTTGTCTTTCACGCCTGTTTACTCCCTCCCCTGATCACCCTCCAACTCTGTGAAAGAAAAAGATAACCCGACTTTTTTCATTCATACTTTAATAAGTTATTTATGAAACAGGAGCCTTTTGATCTTGAGTTTAACCGGATATTCAAGTGGCTTGGAAATGATTCATCGCCGAGTCAGTTGAGATTTGAACTCGATCTGTATAAGAAACTCTGGAATTTTTTTCTGATAGGCGATTCGTATTATTTTATTATCAATCATCATACATTACAATTTGAGTTTGTAAGTAAAGAAGTTGAAACCGTGATGGGATATCTGCCATCTGAATTTGATATACCATTTATGAACGACAAACTTCATCCTGACGATCGCTCCTGGTTTTTAGCCATTGGCAGAAGTATTGTTGATTTTTTTTCACAATTGCCGATTGATAAACTGATGAAATATAAAGTGCGGTATGATATCAGGTTTAAAAAGAAAGATGGTGATTATGCCCGCATACTTTACCAGGGTATTTTGTTGGAACATGATGCTTCCGGAAAGTTTTTAAGAACACTTAGTGTGCATAGCGATATAACCTACCTGAAACAGGAAGGCAATCCTGTATTGTCATTTATAGGCATGGAAGACGAACCATCTTATTTAAATGTTGTTTCTGATAATAAGGCGTTTATTGAAAGCAAAGAAGATTTTACAAAACGGGAAAAGCAAGTACTTAAATTATTGATCGAGGGAAAACCAAGTAAAGAGATCAGTGATGTGCTGAAGATCAGTAAGCAAACAGTAGATACACACCGCAAAAATATGCTTCATAAAAAACAGTTGAGCAATACAAGTGAGTTGATCGGGAAAGCAATCAGGTGTGGGTGGATATGACACATTGCAAACAGCACGCTTTATAAAAATTAAAGGTTTGGCATTGCCACTGTTATGGTTCGATCCTTATTCAAAAGAATAAAAACCTTGGCAAATGATCTTACAGGCCTTCCTCCCTGCATTGACGGAGTCCATTCACAAGCAGCCCTTAATTCGTCTATTAAAAACTGTGCAACAGGAGTGTAATTGCCTTTGGTGAGTTCAATGCGTATCAGGCAACTGTCTTTTCGATCAATAACTATTGAAAACATGAAAGCAGAATCTGCCGACATTTTCTGATTGCCTAAATGACTTTTCAGATATGCTGCCTGAATTTTATTTTGAAGTGCTTTAAGCCCATTTTTAAATCCCCACAACACTTCAACTTTTGTAAACACTATTTCATCAGGATCGCTTTTCGTTTCAACAGGGCATCGAAATTCTATTTTGCAACGAACAGAATCGGGGTAAATGTAGCCCCTGATATAGGGCGAATTACTGCATTTATTTTTTACTATTGAAGCAAGCTCTTTTTCAGGAAAATCTAAGTTTCCATATTTTTTTAGAAAAAAGTAGTTATCGCCAATGAAATTCAAATCGTAGGATTCATAGTCGTTAGGCACCGAAAAGTTAAACGAAGCATCCTGCCAGATTCCTTTCCGGTAAACCTGAATATTTTTCGATCCGTCAGTATTTTTAGAAAAGAAAACTTTGCTAACAAGCAGATTTTGTTGGAAGAATTGTTTGGACGAATTATTTGTAAAGCAGGTATCTATTGTTATCAGTTGAGCTTTGCAGATCAGAGACGAAATAAGTAGTAAAGAAATTAGTCGGAGTTTCATTTGCTTAAAGTAAATCAAATTTTTCGTGTTAAGTATCGAAAAAGCCCTGCATGTGCAGGGCTTTAATATCATTTGGATTCCATCATTCAAGAATCGGCCTTAACCATCTTGTTACTTCTTCCAAACTCATTCCTTTACGTTCGGTATAATCATTCAACTGATCTTTTTCAATTTTACCCACACCAAAATATTTTGAGTCGGGATGTGCAAAGTACCAACCACAAACAGATGAAGCAGGGAACATCGCCAGTGATTCTGTTAAATGAATACCGGTTGCTTCCTCACCACCAAGCAGTGAGAATAATTTGTACTTCTCCGTATGATCAGGACAGGCAGGATAACCCGGTGCCGGACGAATGCCCATGTATTGTTCTTTGATCAAATCTTCATTGCTCAATGTTTCATCTTTTGCATA
This sequence comes from Lacibacter sp., assembly GCA_036675885.1. Lineage (GTDB taxonomy): Bacteria > Bacteroidota > Bacteroidia > Chitinophagales > Chitinophagaceae > Lacibacter. Next base: position 10,494 of record JAKFDY010000585.1, read on the forward strand.
ACCCCAGAATTCTTTTCTTGTGAGTTGATGCAATACTTCAGCAAATGCTTCTGCCAAGCGATCGGCCAGCGCCTGCAACATGATCTTGTTATAATCATCATGTGCCGCTTCAAAGCGTTTGATGTGTTCTTCAATGCCATGAATGGTTACGGAGAAAGCGCCAAGGTAGTCGGTAGCCGATAGTTGAGAGTCATCAGCTGGTTTAATAAAATCAGCAAGAGAGATATTCGGTTGCCCTTCTGTTTTCTTGATTTGCTGACGGAGGAATTCCAATCGTACTTCGGAATTCGTACTTCGTACCTGGACACTGTCTTTCCCATCACTATTCGCAGGCCAGAACCCAATCGTTCCTTTTGCAGTGAGCCATTTTTCTGCAACGATCTTATCCAGTAATGCATTGGCATCATTGTAAAGCTTAGTTGCTTCTACACCAACAACGCTGTCACTTAAAATAGCCGGGAATTTGCCATGCAGTTCCCATGCAATAAAGAAAGGTTGCCAATCGATATAATTTCTGATCTCTTTAAGATCATATGCATCAAATTGTTTTGCCCCGGTGAATGTTGGTGCAACAGGAGTGAAATTACTCCAGTCAATTTTCACTTTATTTTTTTGCGCTTCTGCAAATGGCAGGAATTGTTTTACAACTTTCTTATTATTAAAATCATCACGCAGTTTTTCATATTCTGCCTGTATGCCTTGCAGGAAAGCAGGTTTCTGTTCAGGGCTTAATAAATTACCGGCAACAGTTACACTACGACTTGCGTCCAGCACATGAATCACACCTTCATCATACTGCGGATTAATTTTTACCGCTGTGTGCATACGTGAAGTAGTTGCACCACCGATCAACAACGGTTGCTTCATACCCCTTCGTTTCATTTCATGTGCCACATGCACCATCTCATCAAGAGATGGAGTGATTAATCCACTCAAACCAATGATATCTACATTTTCTTTTTGTGCTGTATCTAAAATTTTATCGGTTGCCACCATTACACCCAGGTCAATTACATCATAACCATTACAACCGAGTACAACGCCAACAATATTTTTCCCGATATCATGAACATCGCCTTTTACTGTTGCCAGTAAAATTTTTGCAGCACCAGCACTTTCTTCATTCACCGTTCCTGCTGCAAGATGTGCCTGTTTGCGATCTTCTTTTTCCTGTTCGATGTATGGAGTAAGAATGGCCACACTCTTCTTCATCACCCTTGCGCTCTTTACTACCTGTGGCAGAAACATTTTACCTGCACCAAACAGATCGCCCACCACATCCATACCGGCCATGAGTGGTCCTTCAATCACTTCAAGTGGCGCACTGTATTTCTGTCTTGCTTCTTCCGTATCAATATCAATATAATCGGTGATGCCATTTACCAATGAATGTTTCAATCGTTCTTCAACAGAACTGTTGCGCCATGCTTCATCTTTTACAATCTCTTTTCCTTTTGCTTTTACTGTTTCGGCAAAGTTGATGAGCTTTTCGGTGGCTTCGTTATTATCGTTGTTGCGGTTGAGAATTACATCTTCACACAAGTCACGGAGCGTTGGTTCAATTTCATCATACACCACCAGCTGACCTGCATTAACAATGCCCATATCCATCCCTGCTTTGATGGCATAGTACAGGAATACACTATGCATGGCT
>JAKFDY010000586.1:0-5456 GCA_036675885.1 Lacibacter sp.
GATGCAACATTGGAATTGAAAGATGCACGGCATCCTGTAATTGAACGCCATCTGCCGGTTGGCGAAAGTTATATTGCCAATGATATTGTGCTCGACAAGGAACAACAGCAGATCATCATTCTTACCGGTCCTAACATGAGTGGTAAGAGTGCTTTGCTTCGCCAAACAGGATTGATTGTACTGATGGCACATATAGGAAGTTTTGTACCTGCAAGTGCAGCAACGATCCCATTAACCGATAAAATATTCACACGTGTTGGTGCCAGTGATAATTTAAGTGGTGGCGAAAGTACATTCATGGTTGAAATGAATGAAACGGCCAGCATCATCAACAATCTTTCATCACGCAGTTTGATCCTGCTCGATGAAATTGGCCGTGGCACATCTACTTACGATGGTATTTCTATTGCCTGGAGCATTGCTGAATTCCTTCATCAATCTTCTCATCAACCAAAAACATTATTTGCTACACACTATCATGAGCTAAATGAGCTGGAAGAAAAATTTCCACGCATCAAGAACTACCATATCACCAACAAAGAAGTTGGCAACAAAGTCATTTTTTTACGTAAGCTGGCACCCGGTGGAAGCACACACAGTTTTGGTATACATGTAGCGAAAATGGCTGGCATGCCGGTAACTTTGATTAACCGTGCCAATGAAATTCTTAAACAACTCGAAGATCAACGCAGCAGTGGTGATATTAAAGATCAATTGAAGCAATTGCCTGTGCAAAAAATGCAGTTGAATATTTTTGATATACACTCGCAAACATTTGATGAGATAAGAACTATGCTCGATGGTATTGATATTAACCGCCTCACACCCGTTGAAGCATTATTGAAATTACAGGAGATAAAACAACGGTTGAATTGATGCCCAACGGGTGATATTAAGAATTATCATATTCTGTTCTACATAATATAACACATGTTTATTGTAGTTTAGCAGCGGATGTATATTCGTTTTAAACAGAAAAATTTTAAAACCTGGATACAGGAGCTGAGCCAGGCAACTGGTATCAAAGCAAAAAACAATCTGGTTACCTTAACTGAAACATTGGGTAGCGGCTATTGTTTTGCTGACAGTATTGACCGCACATTTTCTTATGTGATGATGAATATTGAACTGAACGACGATTGCACACTGCACCGTGTCAGCAACAATCAAATGGGCTTGCTGATCTTCTTCAATCAAACACAAATCAGCGATTATATCCGTCTTCGTCATAAGAAAGATTCACTTACTGATAGTCTTAACAAAAAACGCAGTAATATTTTTGTTTCATCTACAAATACAGAACTGGAAGTGAACTATCGTGCCGGTTCAAAATTGAAGCGACTGGGTATTTATCTGTCACCGCAATGGATAGCCGATCATTTCGATGCAAATACCAAACTCCAGGTTGAGTTATTAACAAGCCAGGGACTTGAATTGATCGAGAAGCTTCCCATTAACCAGGAAATACAGGAGAAACTTGACCGCATTTTTGATACAGAGTTTACCAGCGAACCCGACAGGCTTGCATTGAAAAGCAGGATCATTTTTTTGCTTGAATATTTTTTCAGTACTTATCTTAATGAATCACTGGTGATCAAAAACAAAAAAATTATTCCCGACGAAGACATTATACGCCTGCGTAATATTGAAGCACTGCTTGTAAATGAAGAAACAGAAAAATTTCCTTCCATTATTAAACTGGCACGTATTGCCCAAATGAGCAGTACCAAACTAAAACAACGTTTTAAGCAGGTGTATGGTTATCGTTTGTATGAATTCTACAACAAACAACGATTAGAAAAAGCAAGGGAATTAATTATACAAGGCATCACACCTAAAGAAGCAGGTTATACCATCGGTTTCAGTGATGTATCAAATTTTACCAAAGCATTTAAAAAAGAATACGGTTTTACACCGGGAATTTTATTTGAAAAATCAACCAAAACCCTGCTGTGATGTAGGGTTTGTTTTTTCAAAACAATAATTTTATATGGGCTTGTTGCATGTTCATATCCATTGTTGTGTCTACTCAATCGATCAGTAACATCTTGAGTTTGGCCAATATAAAACCGATCATGTTTTATTGAATAAAGTATGTATACAAAGAAAGGCATCAACTAAAATAAAAAATCCCCACACAAATGTGCAGGGATAATCGGGAGATTGAAGGGTTTCGAACCCTCGACCCTCAGAACCACAATCTGATGCTCTAACCAACTGAGCTACAACCTCCGTCTTTGGGACAGCAAAAGTAATGGAAATCAGTTTTCCAAGCAAATCGCTTCGGCAGAAATAAAAAAATAAACGTTCTTTGCAGCCACTTACAAATTTATGAATTACTGGCTAATACTTATTCCCGTTATTTCGGCTTTTATTGGATGGTTTACAAACTGGGTTGCAATCAAAATGCTTTTTCACCCCCGTAACCCTGTAACTATCCTGGGTATTCGTTTCCAGGGAATTTTTCCAAAACGCCAGGAGCAGTTTGCCGAAAAACTGGGAAAGCTGGTGAGTCAGGAGCTTCTCTCCTTTTCAGATATTGAAGAAAAAATCAGCAATCCCGACAATCTGAAAAAAGTATTACCACATGTTGAACCGCATATCGACCATTTCTTACGGGTAAAACTCAGCGACAGTATGCCCATGATCAGCATGTTCATTGGTGATAAAACCATCGAAAAGCTGAAAGGTATCTTCATGGAAGAACTGGGAATACTTTTTCCGAAAGTGATGAAAGATTATGCCGGCTCTCTTAAACAACAGCTTGATCTTGAACAGATCGTAACCGATAAAGTAAAAGCATTCTCCAGCGATAAATTAGAAGATATCCTCTACCAGGTTATGGCGAAAGAGTTTCAGTTCGTTGAAATCATTGGCGCTGTACTTGGCTTCATTATTGGTGTTTTCCAGGTGTTCATCACCCTTCTTACGCAATAGTTTCCACTCATCACAAACAAAAAGGGGGCGGCAGAACATTTGCCGTCTAAAACGGTTAATTGGATATTCATACCAAATGAAACTGACAATTAACCGATAACCCAGAGGTTTGCGCCTCAAATTTAAAATGAACAACATGAAATGAGCCACAAAAACCTTTCTTAAATATAGGATGGTTTTAAGGCGAACAGCGTGTGGCCAAAAACAATAAAAATAAACACATGAAACTGATCCTCAGTTTGTTTTCTTTACTTCTTTGTTTACAACTAATTGCACAAGTGCCGGGAGGCCGCACCGGCGGAGGCGGGCAAATGAATATCGGTCGTTTTTATGGCAAGATAGTAGATGCTAAAACAAACAAACCAATAGATGCTGCTTCGGTTCAACTTTACCAAAACAAAATGGATACTGTTACGAAGACAAGAAAAGATGTATTGGTAAACGGGCAGCTAACAAAAGCCAATGGTGATTTCAGCCTTGAAGGATTAAGCCCCATGGGTAATTATAAATTATTGGTAACAGCCATTGGTTTTAAAACTATTGAGCAAACAGTAAGTTTTGGGTTGAAACCAGGCGGAGCGCCGGAAGATATGATGGCCCAACTCGATAAAGATCTTGGAAACATCAAATTACAAACAGATGTGCAGCAGTTGAGTGAAGTGGTGGTAACTGCTGATAAACCTACGTTACAATTAGGCATCGATCGTAAAATATTTAATGTTGAAAAGAACATTGTTTCACAAGGTGGTACCGGTGTGGATGTAATGCGTAACGTACCAACAGTGAATGTTGATATTGATGGCAACGTTACTATGCGTAACAGTGCTCCGCAAATTTTTGTGGATGGTCGCCCAACGGTATTAACGCTTGACCAGATTCCTGCAGATGCAATACAAAGCATCGAGCTCATTACTAATCCTTCTGCCAAGTATGATGCAAGCGGTGGTCAATCAGCTATCATCAATATTGTATTAAAAAAGAATCGTCGTGTAGGTTACAGTGGCAGTGTGCGTGCAGGTGTAGATATGCGTGGACGTATAAATGGCGGTGGCGATATCAACATTCGTCAAGGTAAAGTAAACTTCTTTGCCAATATTGGGCTGAACCAACGTAAAAGCATTGGCTTTGGTGAAACAGATCGCAACAATTTTGGCGACCAGATTCCAAATACAATTTTTACCCGTAACCGCAGCATAAATGAAGGAATGTTCAACTTTGGCCGTGCAGGCTTTGATTTCCTGATTGATAATAGAAACACGCTTACAATTTCAGGAAACTTAGGTGGTGGTAATTTTGATATGCTGAACCAGGACTATCTGCGTTACGATTCAGCTTACACTACACCAAAAAGTATTTGGAGTTATCGTGAAACAAACGGTATGAACAAGTTCCGCATTGCAGGTGCATCAGCAAGTTTCAAACATAATTTTCCCCGTGCCGGAAAAGAATTTACTGTTGATGTTAACTATAACAAAAGCCGTAGTGAAAATGATCAAGTAATTGAAGACACAAAATGGTTTGATAAAGACTGGACTAATCTTTACAGAAAAGAAACCCAGAATATAAATGCCGGCGGCAACAACGCTTTAGTTGTAACACAGGTAGATTATGCTGATCCCATTAATGAGAATATAAAGTTTGAAGCTGGTGCACGTTCTCAAATCCGCTATTTCGAAAGTTTCCAACGTAACTCATTTAATGGCGGCCCTGTAAACAGTGCACTGAGCAATGAGTTTAAATATGTTGATTATGTACATGCTGCATATGCAACTTATTCACAAAAAATTAAAAAAGCCGACTTTAATTACCAGGCTGGTTTACGTGTTGAAAGTTCGAAGTATGATGGTGAACAGATTGGTAAACCAGGACGTTTTCAGAATCAATTCCCTTTAGCATTTTTCCCAAGTATCTTTTTATCTAAAACACTTAAAGAAAAACAAGACCTCCAGTTAAACTACAGCCGTAGAATTAACCGTCCCAGCTTCTTTCAGCTGTTACCTAACACAGATTACAGCGACATCTTCAACTACCAGACAGGTAATCCCAACCTGAAGCCTGAGTTTACTAATTCACTGGAGTTGACTTATCAGAAAACATATGGCAAGAAGAACAATACATTCCTCGCTACTTTATTTGGCAAGCAAACCAATAATCTTATTTCACGTTATCTCTATAAAGGAAAACTTGGAGAAAGTACAGATAGCGCAAACATAACTACCTGGGTAAATGCAAACCGTAGTTATGCAGCAGGTGTTGAATTGGTTTTCCGTAACACCGTATCAAAATGGTGGGAGATCAATTATAACATCAATGTCTATTATTCAAAGATTGATGGTTCAGATATTTCAGCCGACCTGGCAAATGAACGCACAAGCTATACAGTGAAACTTAACAACTCGTTCCGTCTCGGTAAAGGCTGGAGTATGCAGTTAAGCGGCGATTATAATTCCCGTTCTATTTTACCTGTATCATCTGGCGGAGGCGGTGGTGGCCGTGGCGGACGTGGTGGTGGATTTGGC
>JAKFDY010000587.1:0-4237 GCA_036675885.1 Lacibacter sp.
AAAGGGATTGATTTGTTCTTCCAACTAAGATGTTGTTGTTTTTGTAAGGTTCCACCTTTTTTTTAATGTACCGAAATATTGCTCCAGATATTTGTAGGAAAGATGTGCCAATAAAATAGTAAAAGTATATACCGAAATGTAAATAATTATGGTTTGAAGCCACATGGGATGAGTTTGTAGGTATGTTGAAAATGTTCTGGTAAATATTTCGGCGACCATATAATGAAGCATATAAATTCCAAACGATATCTTGCCAGTGTAATTCAACCATGGGTTGCTTAAATTAAAGATTGTGCATTTGTTTGTAGCAGCATTAAGGATAACTATTGCAAAGAGGCAAGCGTATATCTGTTGAGGTATCTGTATGTTGCCAGCACTTTGCAATACCATTAAAACAGCAAGCAGACTTATGGTGAAAAACTGTGTAGTTTTTGAGCATAAATAGCAATAGATGTTGTCCAGAAGTGAAAAGGACTCTTTTTTCGTTGGAATTATTATTGCAATTAATGCACCAGTAAGTATACAGTTGAATTTTGAATAACCCCAACTGAATGAAAGTGCTGACATAAAACCGCTTGTATGTGAGTTAAGTTGAAGTATCAACTTAAACGCAGATATAAGGACGAAGACTCCGAATACAGTTCGTAATAAATATTCCTTGCTTATTTTTTTGATAAATAAAGGCCAAATCAGATAAAATTGCTCTTCTACCCCAATTGTCCATAAATGCGAAGCAAATGGAGCCATATATTGAAATCCTAATGCAAAGTTTGTTAAAAACAGACTGTTTAGTAATATGCCTGTTATTGATATCGATTTTTCTGAAACAGGAAAGAAAAAAGGAATAACAAGGTAGGAAATCAACAACACTAGATAAAATAAGGGCCAGATACGAAGCATCCTTCTCATATAAAAGGCTTTTACATTAATCTGACCTTTTGTTTCTTTTTCCCGAACCAACAATGTTGTGATAAGAAATCCACTTAGGACAAAAAAAAGAGTAACAGGTAAATTTCCGCTTAAGCCTATGATGGAATTAGGTACAGCTTTGGTTAGTCCTGCATGTTTTCTAGCTGCTTCAATGTGTGATAAAATAACAGATAATGCAGCAATAGCTCGTAAGCCATCTAAATTTGGAAAATAGTTGATGCCGGTTTTTAAAGATTTAATGGTGTTGGTTTTTGTGTACATAATAAAAAATCCCGCTCAAATATATGAAACGGGATCGGTTGTATATGCTGCGGTGTAAGTACGCTCATTTAGCGACGGTGGTAGCTGTTGGGCTGCTCCTGGTCGATCTTATGGTCTTTGTCGTAAGCCCTGATGATGGCTTTCACCAAACGGTGACGAACCACATCTTCTTCATCCAGCTCAATATGACTGATACCATCGATATTCTTTAAAATGCGGATACCCTTTTCCAAACCACTACGTTGGTTCTTTGGCAGATCCACCTGTGTCATATCGCCTGTAATGATGGCTTTTGCATTTGCACCAATACGGGTGAGAAACATTTTCAACTGCAGATCGGTTGTGTTTTGCGCTTCATCCAAAATGATGAATGCATTATCCAACGTACGACCACGCATGTAAGCCAGCGGTGCAATTTCAATTACACGTGTACTCATGTAATAGCCGAGTTTGTCAGCAGGTATCATATCGTCCAATGCATCGTATAAAGGACGCAGATATGGATCGATCTTTTCTTTGAGATCACCGGGAAGAAAACCAAGACTTTCACCAGCTTCAACAGCAGGGCGTGTAAGAATGATCTTCTTTACCAACTTGTTTTTTAATGCACGTACTGCGAGGGCAACAGCAGTATAGGTTTTACCTGTACCTGCAGGGCCAATGGCGAATACGATATCGTTTTTATCAACTGCACCCACCATCCGTTTTTGGTTTGCTGTGCGTGCACGAACAGTTTTTCCATTAGGACCAAAAACCAGCACTTCGCTTGGGTTTCGTTCCACAAATGCATCTACTGTTTCCTGGTCGTCGCCACCAAGGATCTGTTCAAAATAATTTTCACTGAGTTGTCCGTTACGCTCTAAGTAAGCAATCAGCAGATCAATTTTTTCCTTTGCCTGGTCAACCTGTTCAGGGCTGCCACTCAGTTTAATCTGTGTGCCTCTGGATAAGATTTTTAAGAGCGGAAATTTTTTCTTGAGAATGTCGAGCTTGCCGTTGTTAACACCAAAAAATTCAATCGGGTTAACGGTTTCGAGGTTAATGATCGTTTCAGTCAAAGTTTTTTCAGTTTAGCGGCCGGTACCGGAATTAGTGTACTACGTTGCGCAGGCGTAGTAAAGATTTCAGCACCAAACCATGTTCACAATAAGTATCATTTGGGTAATGATACTTCTAACCCTTCCATCTGTTACCAATATTAATCATTGAAAACAGATTTTCATAAAGGTACTTATTCACAGGATGTGGAAACGTTAACAGTTGATAAAAAATATTTTTCGATAAGTAAGATGAATTGTCGCTGCAACTCTGCAGATTTTTTTTTCGTAAGTAATGAAGGGCAGATGGAAGAGGCAGCCTATACAAAAATGGAAACATTCCTGGTTACGGTACTGTTTATGCTTATATGAGTTTTGACTGATAGGAACTATCGTTTTTATTGAGTAAATTCATTGAATAGCAGCGTATGAAATTGATGCCCACCATAATTCTCACAGCATCTGTACTTGTTATACTAACAGGTTGCCGTGGTTGTATGGATGAAACGGCGGCACCTGCTCCATTGCCAATAACAGATAGTGTAACGGTTGAACTTCCATCATCGGTGTTTAATATTCCTGTAAAGTATGAGTTGAAAAATTTCGAACAATGGATTAACCAGGTGATCAAAGGGAAGTTTCTTGAAACTGTGATCAATCCATTGAACGATGAACGGGATGAAGCAAAGTTGATCATGACCAAAACAGGGACTATCCAGATAAGTTCAAATGGAAAAGAACTGATTTGTATTGTTCCGCTCCGGGTAGAAGCCGTGATGCTGAAAAGCAGGATGGGAAAGGGACTTACTAAATCAGCCGACACAATGGTTGCCATCGTTAATATTCAATTATCTACTCCCGTAGCACTTGATAAAAACTGGAATCTTGTTACAATCTTCACGATTGATAAATTAAAATGGATCAAAGAGCCGGTGTTTCAGATAGGGCCGTTCAAAAAAAATCTGAAGAAGAAAATTAATAAATGGATGAAAGAAAATGAGGGAACACTCACAAAGATCATTGATAGGGAAATTAATAAAACCGTATCAATGCAACCTGCATTAGCAAAGGTTTGGATGGATCTGCAAAAGCCCATTATCATCCGGAAAAAACTTCCGAATGTGTGGATCAGTTTTGCATGCACATCAATTGAAGGTAGAATTTTACTGGGTGCATCAACTATTACCTGTCAAACAAGGGTGCTTGCAAAAACAAAGATGATCACTGATACAACTTTGTTACCCGCAAGAAATCCTTTTCCCGCTTACAGATTACTAAAAGAAACTGAAACAGCATCGGATATTCATTTATATGCGTTTACATCTTTTGAAGAAATTAATGAGGAATTAAACAGCCAGCTGAAAGGAAAAACATTTAACGCAGAGGGTTATTCGCTCAATATTAAATCGATCAACGCATATGCATCTGAAGCTGGTATTTCGGTTGAAATTGTAACGAGCAGAGATATTAAAGGAAAGCTGGTTGCCAGTGGTAAACTGGAGTTTGATTCAGAGGAGCAGACATTGGTGATCAGGAATTTTGATTATACTGTAAGCAGCAACAATACACTTGTAAATGCAGGTGATATGTTACTGCATCAACAACTGAAAGATACCATTGCTTCAAAACTGGTATTGAAAATGGAAAATTTAATTGACACCGTACCCCAGCTGGTTGAGGATGCTATTGCAAAAGGAAAATCGAGCGAAAAAATTGACCTGGAATTTGATCATCTTGAAGTTCATCGTTGTGAAATTTCAATGGGCGCAACAGGTGTACATTTCATTATTCATGCAGAAGCAACTGCGGGAATAAGATTGAAAAAAATGAAACCGGGGAAACGGTTGCGTATCAGAAAAACGCAACAGGAAAAATAGAAGTTGGGGATAGAAAGCGGGTGCAATAACGCAAAACCTGTCTCCCGATCCCTTATTTTTACAGCATCATGGCGGTGTATTTCTCTTCCTTAAATTCAGGTAGTAATGCCAATTGCTATTATGTTAGTAATG
>JAKFDY010000588.1:0-3029 GCA_036675885.1 Lacibacter sp.
AAAATACAGAAAAAAGAGGTAGGAAACCTTGAATGCACTAACAGAATCAAGGCTTTAACATGCATATATTGGCCATAGGTTGCTATTCAAAAAGAGCGAACTGTGTTTTTTTGACTTGATTATTCGCCTTGCTGCAATAACTGATCGATCTGGAGTTCGAGCTTCTTTAAAGCATCGGCAGCAGCAGATTCATCAGAAGTGCCTGAGCCTTTTGCATTTGTTGAAGTAACATCTGTTGCATACCAGATCAATACCATGGAAATATAATCCTGCATATCCTTTCCTGCAAAACTGGTACGATATTCGAGTACTTTTTCATTGATGATCTTTACAGTTTTGCGTACGTGCTCCTCGTGTTCGGGGCTTACTTTAATCCTGTAACTGCGATCGCCAATAACAATATTTATCGGAATTAATGATTCCATCATACTAAAATATAAAAAGCTTGTTATATATTACACACTCGTAAAAAAGCCTCCTTATCCATCAGTTGCCGTCTGCGAAAATACCTCCCGTTTTATTATCTCTAAACCAACCTCGAAACATGTTCGCAAAAGTGAAACCACAAGTGTTCATTGATACACTTACGTTAGAACTTTCATCGCCGGATAAGAATGCCGTAAGGGCCGTATTGAAAGATGAGAGTGGATCTGTATGCCGTCGTTTAGAAACAGAAGTATCTGCTCACCGTTCATTCATCTGGAGCGGATTGAATGACTTGCCTTATGGCGTTTACAGCATTGAAATAAAGCAGGGTGAGGATGAAATGAAAATGCAGATCGTTAAACGTGTGTAACCTTATTCCGTAAGCAAAGCAATACAACGGTCGATCTCTTTAATAAAAAGACTGAGCTTCTTTTCAAGCTCTTTCTTCTCTTTGTCGTCCAGCTGCTGTTGTGATGCTTTGAGAATGGCGTTCTGCATTTCCAACACCTCCACTTCCTGTTTCTTATCGAACTGCTTTTCTTTTAAACCATTTAATTCATCTTTCAGCTTTTTATTCTCCTTTTCCAGTTGCTGATGCTTTTTAATGAGCACCTGCATTTTTTGCTGGAGAGATTGAATATGTTGATCAATAGCTGTCACAATGAATTGTTTGCTGAAAGATATTATTTTCTGATCTCGGCCGACAATTGTTTTTCCAACGCCTGGATAAGTGTATCCATCATCTTCTCTGTTTCTTTATCAACTAAAGTCTTCTCATCGTCCTGGAATATAAAGTTAAGTGCCATCGATTTTTTACCGGCACCTATCTTTTCACTTTCAAATACATCAAATAACGAAACTCCTTTCAGCCGTCCTACTCGTGCATTGTTGATCGTTTTTTCCACTTCAGCATAGCTTGTGCTTTTTGGAATAACGATAGCCAGATCACGTTCTACCGCAGGGAAACGTGGAATTTCTTTGTACTCCAGTTTTGCTTTGGCGGCAAGCTGGGTTAAGATGTTCCAGTTAATATCGGCAAAATAAACCGGTTGTTTAATGTCGAACTGCTTTAACTGTGCTGCATCAACAATGCCAATTTTTGCAATTACTTGTTTTTTCACTTTGTAATTGATCAAACCACTGAACCCTTTTTCAGCTTCAGCAATTTCTGTTTCGGCCGATAAACCTGCCTGCAGCAAAATGCTGTTCACAACAGATTTCAGAAAATACACATCAGTTGCAGAAACTTTTTGCTTCCATGATGCTTCTGTACTTCCTGTTGTGTAGATCGCTAAATGATCTGTTTCAAAATATTTACCAACGTCGGATGTAGTATATGTTTTTCCAAATTCAAACAATCGAAGATTATTATTCCTGCGGTTGAGATTAAATGAAACGCATTGCAAACCTGTTTCCAGCATTGATGGGCGCATTACATTCAATTCAGCACTCAGGTTGTTCAGCATCTTTACAGTTGTGTTCAATACTTCTTCACTATACCATGCACTGTTGGCAATCGAGTTGGTGAAGATTTCATTGAAACCTTGTCCTGCAAGAATATTGCTGATCTTTTCTTTGTATGCAAAACTTGTTTGATCTGCTTCTGTTGATGGAGAAATGGTGATGCTGGTTGGTATCTCCACATTATCCAAACCATCGATACGCATTACTTCTTCAGCGAGATCAGCCGGCAGTTCCATATCAGGTTTACTGAAAGGAGCAGCCACCCAAATTTCATCAATTGATTCTTTGATCAATTCAAAATTGAGTGATTCAAATATTTTCTTTACCGTATCGGGGTGATAATTCTTACCGCTGATCTTTTTCAAATAATGAAACTTGAGAGCGATCTGCGTTTTTTGTTTTGGTGTTGGATAAACATCCACCACATCACTTGCAATTTCTCCGCCCCCCAATTCTTTGATCAGCAAAGCAGCACGTTTTAATACATTCACTGCATTGCTGATATCAACACCTTTTTCAAAACGTGTGGCAGCATCGGTACGCAGGTTATGACGGAAAGATGTTTTGCGTGTTGTAACCGGGTTAAACCAGGCGCTTTCCAAAAAGATATTCTTCGTGCTTTCTTTTACGCCGCTTTTTGTTCCACCAAACACACCGGCAATACACATCGGTTCTTCAGCATTACAGATCATCAGATCTTCAGAAGACAACTTCCGCTCTACCTCATCAAGGGTAACGAATGACGATCCCTCCACGGCTTTTCTGACAACAACTTTACCTCCTGATATTTCATCTGCATCAAATGCATGCAAGGGCTGTCCGAGTTCATGGAGTACATAATTTGTTGTATCAACCACATTATTTATAGACCTGACGCCGATAGCACTCAGCTTTTCCTTTAGCCACTCAGGCGATTCCTTAACAGTGATTCCGCTGATCGTAAGACCCGAATATCGGGCGCATGCCTGCACATCATCAACAACAACCTGGATTTGGAGATCGTGAAGGTCACCTCCGCCTCGGTCGCGGGGGTGGCCCCCTCGGTGACCAGGGTGGAGGGCAGGCTTACCTCCTCGGCATTCTCCCTCCCCTCACCCGCAAGGGCGGGAGGAGGGAGACCCAGAATCAGCAGGGCAAGA
>JAKFDY010000589.1:0-3217 GCA_036675885.1 Lacibacter sp.
TGAAGCAGACGCTTTGTTTGGTAAACGCACCAATGTACAATCATCACATGATAAATATGCCAACCAGGAAATTTCTTATCTCCTGCAACGTGTGGAAGATTATCCAGGGTTGATGATCCTTGCATCCAACTTCAGGCATAATCTTGATGATGCATTTGTAAGGCGTTTTCATGCAGTGATCCATTTCCCTATACCCAATGCACAGGAGCGTTACGTGCTTTGGCAAAAATCGTTGCCGGATAGTCTTACTTCAAACAGTTCAGTTGATTTGTATCAATTGGCCGACAAGTATGAACTCACCGGAGCTTCCATACTGAATGCTGTGCAATTTGCCGTTTTGCAATGTTATGCCCGCAACGCAAGCGAGCTGCAGCAAACAGATCTACTCGATGGTATACGTAAAGAGCTGATGAAAGAAGAAAAATCGGCATAACATCCCCGCTTATCATTTATGCTTTTCTGAACAGTATTTTTAAAGATATTTACAGCTCAAATTATTGAGCATGAAGAATATTGTTGTAATTGTAGCTATTATCTGTACTTCATTTGAACTATATGCCCAGCCTAATCGTTGGCAGCAACGGGTGAAATATGTGATGGACATTGATATGGATGTAACCACCAATCGTTACAGCGGTAAACAGAAACTTGAATACAGCAATAACTCACCTGATACATTAGATAAACTGTTTTATCACGTTTACTGGAATGCGTTTCAACCAAACAGTATGATGGATGCACGCAGCAGGGAGTTAGGTAAAACAAAAATTGGCAGCAAACCCGATTGGGATGCACGTGTAAGGGATCGCATACTTAACCTGAAAGAGAATGAGATCGGTTATCAGAAAATAAAGTCGTTGAAATTGAATGGTGTGGTTCAAAAGTTAATTGAACATGAAACCATTCTTGAAGTAAAACTCAGCAAACCTATTTTGCCAAAGCAAAAAGTAATGCTTGAAATGGAGTGGGATGCACAGGTTCCTTTACAGGTGCGACGCAGTGGAAGAGATGCAGCAAATGACGTAAAATTTTCAATGTCGCAATGGTATCCCAAGTTATGTGAGTATGATGCTGATGGCTGGCATCCTAACCCATATGTTGCCCGTGAGTTTTATGGTGTGTGGGGCGATTTTGATGTAAACATTACTATCGATAAAAATTTTATTATTGGAGGCACAGGTTATTTAACCAATGCAAATCAAATAGGATATGGTTATGAAGCTGTAGGTGTAAAAGTAGTTCGCCCGGCAGGTGATAAACTTACCTGGAAGTTTACTGCACCTAATGTGCACGATTTTGTTTGGGCAGCTGATGCTGAATACAAACATATTGTTCGTAAGGTGAAGAATGGTCCAACACTTCATGTACTTTATAACTATCAACCAAACAATCCTAAGAACGATGAAGCATGGATGAAGGTGGCTGATGCAGCAGAGATCGTTTATCCGTTTATTACAAAAAAATTTGGGGCATATCCTTACAAACAATATTCATTTATTCAGGGTGGCGATGGTGGTATGGAATACCCAATGGCAACATTGCTGAACGGTCCGGGGCTTGGTACTGTGTTTCATGAATGGATGCATACCTGGTACCAGATGTTGATGGGAACCAATGAAAGTTTATATGCATGGATGGACGAAGGGTTTACTGATTATTCAACCGATCTTGTTGCAGATTATTATTTCACAGAGATGGCTAAGCGTAGTGGCACAACGCATGATGATGATAAATTGCCAAAGTATCATGCAGATAATTACAGCAGTTACTTTAGCCTTGTGAAAAGCCGTTTGGAAGAACCAATGACAACACATGCTGATCATTTCAATACCAACTTTGCCTATTCAATTGCTTCTTATTCGAAGGGAGCTATATTTCTTTCGCAGTTAGGTTATGTTGCCGGTGATAATGTAAGAGATAAAATTTTACTGGAGTATTACAAACAATGGCGTTTTAAACATCCCAACGTAAATGATTTTATGCGTGTTGCAGAAAAAGTGAGTGGCCTGCAATTAGATTGGTACAAAGAATATTGGGTGAACAGTACAAAGACGATTGATTACGGTATTGATAGTTTGTGGGAAGAAGGCGGCAAATCAAAAATACGTTTGAAGCGTGTGAACGAAATGCCGATGCCTGTTGATCTTGTATTGACATTTAAAGATGGCACACAGCAAATGCATTACGTTCCTGCTTACCTGATGTTTGGCGAAAAGCCGGGAGAGAATACAATTACAAGAACAGTTTATCCTGCATGGAAATGGACTCATCCAACCTACGTGATTGAGTTTGATAAACCACTGCGTGATCTCACAGTTGCAGAAATTGATCCAACACAACGCATGGCTGATGTTGACAGGAAGAATAACAGACTGGAGTTGAAGTGGTGATGAGGTGAATGGTGAGTTGTGAATGGTCAATGGTGAATTGTCAATCTGAAATCCGCCATCGTAAATCATACATCAAAAATAAAAACAGGTTGATAAGTTTGTCGGCGTTTGCCTTCTTACTTATCAACCTGGTTGCTTTTGTGCTTTTATTACGATTGATTATCGTCCGTAAAATTTATTTACTGCTTCAACACGATTGTTTACATGCAGCTTCTCGTAAATATGATACACGTGTTTGCGTACTGTTTCAGGGCTGATGTCTAATTCCTTCCCGATCTCTTTATAAATTTTTCCCTGCGCCAGTTTTTCCAGGATCATTTTTTCACGGCGGGTCAACACTGTGGTATCAACATTTTCAGGAGTTAATGCAATTGTTTCCTGCACAGGCATATCTTTAAACGCATTCACTACTTTCAAAGCTATCTGGCTGCTCATTGGTGCACCACCATCAACCAACTCGCCAATTGCATCCAGCAGTTTAGCAGGCGATGATTTTTTAAGAATATAACCACTGGCACCTGCACGCAATGCATCAAAGATTTTTTCATCTTCTTCATACACGGTACACATCATGTATAATACTTCGGGGTGCTGAGGTTTCAATTCTTTTACAAGATCAATACCATTGGTTGAACCTAAACCAATATCCATTAACACAACATCCGGTTTTACCAAAGGGATTTTCACCAATGCTTCTTCACCAGATGAAAAAGATCCGGCCAAACTGCAATTCTCACTTAATTCAATGATCTGCTCCAGGGCCTGGCGGATGTCTGTTACATCTTCAACAATACAAACGGAAATTTTTTTCATACTGCAAAGTTGAC
>JAKFDY010000590.1:0-8231 GCA_036675885.1 Lacibacter sp.
TCTGGATTATGTACGTTTTGTTTCCGACCTGGTTTTGAAAGCGGATGTCGGTAAATCAAATAAGTACGACCAGGTGGCGATTGATAAAATGCCTGATGGCGCATCGCATCCTTTTTTCTACAAAGGCGATGGTGGTATGAACTTTAAAGATGTAAGTAAAGAGTGGGGCACGTTCAACATGAAAGGTTATTTTAACGGTGCCTCCTATGCCGACTTGAATAATGATGGAAACCTTGATCTTGTGATCAATTGTATCGACGCTCCTTCTTTAATCTTAAAAAATCAATCAGCACCAAAACTTACAATAGACATTGCTTTCATTGGTAACAATGGTAATACCTATGGTATTGGTGCAAAAGCCTGGGTTTATTCAGGTGGTAAAGTACAGTATCAGCAATTAATGCTTACGAGAGGCTTTCAATCATCAAGCGATACAAAACTTCATTTTGGATTGGATAGTATCAAATATATCGACAGTATCCTGGTGGTTTGGCCTAATCAAAAATACCAGGTGATCAAGAATATTCCTGCACGTGGTTTTATGGAAGTAAATCAATCAGCTGCTGGTGGAAAGTTTGATAATGCAGCTTGGTTTCCGGCAAAGCAAAAACAATTTACAGATATCAGCGGGCAGTTGATGGTTAACTATTCTCATCTTGAAAATGATTTTCTTGATTATAACAAGCAGTATCTCATTCCTCATCAGCTTTCAACCCGGGGACCAAAAGTTGCGGTTGCTGATGTAAACAAAGATGGGCTGCAGGATTTCTATGTTTGCGGTGCATCAGGTCAACCTGGAAAATTGATGCTTCAAACAGCATCAGGAAAATTTACAAGTATTGATACAGCTGTTTTTTCTGCAGCAAAAATGAGTGAAGATGTTGATGCTGTTTTTTTTGATGCAGACAATGATGGCAACCAGGATCTGTACGTGGTGAGTGGGGGTAATGAATACAAAGATGGCGACAGTTTATTATCAGATCATTTGTATATGAATAACGGTGCCGGGCATTTTGTTCCTACAACGAACAGAATCCCCAAGTTGCTGAAGAACAAATCCTGTGTAAGTGTTGCTGATATTGATAAGGATGGGGATGCTGATCTGTTTGTGGGATGTTTGGTTGATGCGAAGCAGTATGGTAAAGCACAACCATCATATTTATTTTTAAATGATGGTAAAGGGAATTTTTCAACAGCATCTTCTGCAATTATCAATCTTGAAAATGCAGGCATGGTTACTGCTGCATCATTTGCAGACATTAACAATGATGGCTGGAATGATCTTATTGTTACAGGTGAGTGGATGCCGGTGAAGATATTTTTCAACAGGAATGGAAAGTTTACTTCAACAGCTATACCAACATCAACCGGATTATGGCAAACAATTTCTACAACTGATGTAAATGGCGATGGACTTATAGATATACTGGCAGGAAATTGGGGTCATAATTCAAAACTGTATGCAGGCAAAGACGGGCCGTTGAAATTGTATGTAAGAGATTTTGATGGTAACGGATCAGTTGAGCAGGTAATGGCTTACACGGTGGCAGGAAATGAATATACCTTTCTTGCAAAAGATGAATTGGAAAGAGCGTTGCCGGTTCTTAAAAAAGCATACCTGCAATACAGTGAGGTGGCAGGTAAAACGGTACAATATATGTTCTATGATCTGTTCAAAGATTATACTGAACTAAAAGCAGAGACCTTAAGTTCTTCCGCTTTTTTAAATAATGGCAAAGGAAATTTTACACAAGTGGAATTGCCCGAAGAGTTGCAGCTGGCTCCAGTTTTTTCGTTCTCAGCAGCACCGGCAACAAAGCCCGGTGGTTTTATAGCAGCCGGTAATTTCTATGGAACAATTCCATACGAAGGGCGTTACGATGGATTGTGTCCGGGTATATTTTCATACGACAAAACAAAAAACAAATTCACCGTCACTAAAAACGTAATTGATATTGATGGCGAAGTGAGAGATATGAAATGGTTGAATTTGCAGGGTAGTAAACCTGTATTGATGATCGCAAGAAATAACAGGCCATTGAGTTTTTATCAACCGCTCAATAACTAATAAGTCATTAAGAAAATTTTAGAAATGAAAAAAAATCATCTGTTTACACTTATAGCCATCTGTACTCTTTTTGTTTATGGCGATTGCAATAAGAAAGATAATGATGGGCAAACCAATCCTCCTCCTGCTACTGTTAATGAAGTTGATTTCTGGCTTACTAAAACAGATCAAACTGCGTTGCTTCAAAAACAAACATCGCCATTGGCGTTCAGCACAACAAACAACGGCTATCTCACAATCGATGTTGATTCAACAGTTAAGTACCAAACAGTAGATGGCTTTGGTTATACGCTTACAGGCGGGAGTGCTTACCTGATCAAACGAATGGGCACAACTGAATCGGCTGCATTATTAAATGAATTGTTCGGCAGTACCAACAATGCTGCGAATGTGAGTTATCTGCGAATCAGTATTGGTGCTTCAGATCTTAGCCCATCTGTTTTTAGTTATGATGATATGCCTGCAGGTCAAACCGATCCAACACTTGCTAATTTCAGTCTTTCGCAGGATACAGTTGATCTTATTCCAGTATTGAAACAAATACTTACAATCAATCCAAACATTAAGATCATGGGTTCTCCCTGGAGTCCTCCTGTTTGGATGAAAGATAACGGTAACAGTATTGGGGGAAGTTTATTGCCACAATATTACGCAGTGTATGCGCAGTATTTTGTGAAGTATATACAGGCGATGAAATCAAAAGGTATTACCATCGATGCGGTTACATTACAGAACGAACCTCAGCATGACGGAAATAACCCAAGCATGCTCATGTCTGCTACACAACAGGCCGATTTTGTAAAAAATCATTTGGGACCTGCATTTGCAACAGCGAACATCACTACAAAAATTATTGTATGGGATCATAATTGTGATAATCCAAACTATCCAATCACTGTGTTAAATGATGCCGCAGCAAAAGCATTTATTGATGGTTCAGCTTTTCATTTATATGCGGGTGATATCAGTGCATTGTCAACTGTTCGTAGTGCACACCCTGATAAAAACCTTTATTTCACTGAACAGTGGACTGGAGCAAATGGAACATTCGCAGGTGATCTCACCTGGCATGTAAAAAATGTGATCATTGGCTCCATGCGCAACTGGAGTAAAATTGCATTGGAGTGGAATGTTGCAAATGATCCGTCATTTGGTCCGCACACGCCTGGAGGTTGCACTGAATGTAAAGGAGCATTAACAGTGAGTGGTTCATCGTTCAGCAGAAACGTTGCTTATTACATTATTGCGCATGCATCAAGATTTGTTCCTTCTGGTTCAATCCGTATTGAAAGCAATCTTATTAACGGTGTGAGCAATGTTGCTTTTCTTACACCAACTGGCAAGAAGGTGTTAATTGCAGTAAATGATGGAGGAACAACTGCCATCTTTAATATCAGGTATAAAGGAAAAGTTGCTGCAACAGGGTTGCCTGTAGGTGCAGTTGGAACATATGTATGGTGATGCGTTTAAAACAAATTGAGATGAAGAAAATTTTGTTAGCAGCAGTTGTGCTGCAAATGATGGGATGTGCTGAGAAAAAGAAAGCGGAAACCAGTAAAGTATCCTTCACTACTGAAGGAAAGAAAGTATTTGCATATACTACAGCTGATAGTACCAGTTACAGATTGTCAGCAACAGATACCGCAACATTTACAGAGTTTGGTCAGCCATTTGAAACACAGGTTTGTGTATTTGTTGATCCTTCAAAAACAGATCAAACTTATATGGGTATTGGCGCTGCAATTACTGATGCATCAGCTGAAACATTGGCGAAACTACCTGCTGCGAAACAAGAGGAGTTACTAAAAGCCTATTTTGATAAAGAAAATGGTATCGGTTATTCAATTGTGCGTACGAATATTAACAGTTGCGATTTCATCAGCGATATGTACACTTATGTTGCCGATGGCGATAAAGAATTAAAATCATTCAACATTGAGCACGACAGGAAGTTCAAAATTCCCATGATCAAAGCTTCCATGAAAGCTGCCGGTGGTGCTGTAACGTTCTTTGGAAGTCCATGGAGCCCGCCCGCCTGGATGAAAGATAATAACAACATGTTGCAGGGCGGAAAACTGAAAGCTGATTTCGCTGGAGCATGGGCGTTGTATTATACAAAATTCATTAAGGCCTACGAAGCTGAAGGCATTCCTGTATGGGGCATTTCTGTACAGAATGAACCAATGGCAAAGCAACGTTGGGAAAGTTGCATTTATACTGCCGAAGAAGAACGTGATTTTTTAAAGAATCATCTTGGGCCAACAATGCACAAAGAAGGGTTACAGGATAAAAAAATAATTGTGTGGGATCATAACCGTGATCTCATTTATCAACGTGCGTCAACTTATTTCGATGATCCGGAAGCATCAAAATATGCATGGGGTATTGGTATGCATTGGTATGAGAACTGGAGTGGCGGTGATCCGATGTTTGATAATGTTGGGTTGGTGCACCAGGCATATCCTGATAAAAATATTTTATTTACTGAAGGTTGTGTTGAACGTTTTGATTCAACAAAATATAACTGGTGGGCATTGGGCGAACGTTATGGCCGTTCTATGATCAATGATTTTAATAACGGCATGGTTGGTTTTACTGATTGGAATATTTTGCTGGATGAAACAGGTGGCCCGAATCATGTTGGTAATTTTTGTTATGCACCGGTTCACGGCCATACAAAAACAGGCGAACTGGTTTACACCAATTCCTATTATTACATCGGTCATTTTTCTAAATTCATCCAGGTTGGCGCAAAGAGGATCATCAGTAGTCCAAGCCGTAGTCAATTACTAACAACATCTTTCCTTAATCCTGATGGAAGCGTCGTTGTAGTGGTGATGAACCAGGGAAACATCAATACTGATTTTGTGATATGGATAAATGGAAAAGCAGCACAGGCAAAAGCATTGCCACATTCCATGAATACGTATGTGATCAGGTAACGACGGATCGTTGAAGATATGAAGAACTATATTGCTATATTTTTTATTTGTGTTTTGATTTTTTCTTTTCATTCGTGTAAGAAAAAATCATCTCCTCCAACTATTGTTCCACCTGCACCCAAGTTAATGTTGAGTACAATTCAACTGAATGGGAACGGGTGGGGTACAACATTGTATGGTATCAACAGGCAACCTGTTATCAGGATGCGTTTTTCAAGCCCGGTTAAACAGAGTACAGTTGCAACTGCATTAAAATTATCGGATGGAAACAATCCTGCGTTGACTCTTAGTATATCTTACGAAAGCAAAGATTCAGTTGTAGTGGCTCAACCTGTTGCGCTGCTCGCCGGACTCACGCAATATTTTTTCAGCATTGATCCTTCATTGCAGTCAGCTGCAGGTACTGATTTTGTTTCATCAGTTGATCAACGTTTCATCACACAAATTGATTCGTCAAGAAAGTTTCCTGCTATTACTGATGATGAGTTGTTGACAAAAGTGCAACAGCAAACCTTTAAATACTTCTGGGATTTCGCACATCCGGTTAGTGGATTGGCAAGAGAACGAAATACTTCAGGTGATGTTGTAACGTCTGGTGGTTCTGGGTTTGGTGTTATGGCACTTGTAGCAGGCATCAACCGGAATTTTATTGCAAAGGCACAGGGCCTGCAACGTTTGCAAACCATTGTTGCCTTTCTGAAAAATAACGCACAGAAATTTCATGGCGCTTTTCCACATTGGCTCAATGGAACAACAGGAGTTGTCATTCCGTTCAGTACAAAAGATAATGGTGCCGATCTTGTGGAAACATCATTTCTTATGATGGGATTATTAACCGCACGACAGTATTTCAGTGGCGCAGATGCGGCTGAAGTAAATCTGAGAAATGATATTACTGCTTTATACAACGCTGTAGAGTGGAGTTGGTTCCGGAAAAATAATGAACAGGTGTTGTATTGGCATTGGAGCCCGAATTATAATTGGGAAATGAATTTGCCGATACGTGGCTGGAACGAATGTTTAATTACCTACGTGTTGGCAGCATCGTCACCAACTTATGGTATTCCAAAATCTGTTTACACGGGAGGTTGGGCTGCAAACGGAACAAATGGTTTTATTAATGGTAATCAATATTTCAATATATCATTGCCGCTTGGTATTAGTCATGGTGGTCCGTTGTTCTTTTCGCACTATTCATTTTTAGGTATTAATCCCAATGGCTTATCTGATACGTATGCCAATTACGAAGTGCAGACAAGAAATCATTCACGCATCAATTATCAGCATTGTGTAGTTAATCCTAATAATCATTATGGGTATAGCGATTCTGTGTGGGGATTAACAGCAAGCGATATTCCCGGTGGATATACAGCCAGTTCACCAACAAATGATGTAAGTGTAATTGCACCAACGGCAGCGCTTTCATCAATGCCATTTACGCCAACTGAAAGTATGAAGGCGTTGAAATTTTTCTACTATGTGTTGGGCGATAAATTGTGGAAGGAATATGGTTTTGTAGATGCGTTTTCTCTGAAACAGCTTTGGTATGCCAATTCATTTCTGGCTATTGACCAGGGACCAATTATTGTGATGATCGAGAATCACCGCAGTGGTTTGTTGTGGAATCTGTTTACAAGTTGTCCTGAAGTAAAAGCTGGTATGTTATCACTTGGGTTTACTGCACCTTATTTATAAAATATGAAGAAGAGTTTGTTCATAGCAATTGCAGCACTATTCATGATGCAGACTGTTTCTGCACAAAAGCAAAATGTAAAATTTGATCCGCTGAGCCGGCCAAAGAATTTATCTGATTCTGCTTTGCTTGATCTTGTACAAAAACAAACCTTCCGTTATTTCTGGGATTTTGCACATCCGGTTAGTGGAATGTCGAGGGAGCGGAGTAATAATACATTTGGCTATGGCGATGATGTTGTAACAACAGGCGGAACAGGTTTTGGTATTATGAGTGTGATTGTTGCAGCAGAACGTAAATGGATTTGCAGAGATACTGCTGCAAAATTTCTGCTGCGCATGGTAAAGTTTTTGGGTAAAGCAGATTCCTATCATGGAGTATTTGCGCATTGGCTTCACGGAGCAACAGGCAAAACAATTCCTTTCAGCAGGAAAGATGATGGCGCTGATCTTGTTGAAACATCTTATTTATTCCAGGGATTACTTTGTGCCCGACAGTATTTTAATGCTGATAATAATGTTGAACGTGATTTGCGTAACCGTATCAATTGGTTATGGAATGATATTGAGTGGAACTGGTTTACAAATGGCGGACAGGAAGTGTTGTATTGGCATTGGAGCCCCAATAACGGATGGGCCATGAACTTTCCTGTACGTGGTTTCAATGAGTGTTTGATCATGTATGTGTTAGCTGCATCAACACCAAATGAAAAATATGCAGTGAGTCCGGCAGTATATCATCGTGGATGGGCAGAAAGTAATTTCTTTAAAAATGGAAAAGAGTTTTATGGTATTAAATTGCCGCTTGGTTTTGATTATGGCGGGCCGTTATTCTTTTCTCACTATTCTTTTCTTGGTCTTAACCCACGTGGCCTGAAAGATCGTTATGCTGATTATTGGGAACAAAATAGAAATCATACACTCATCAACAGGGAACACTGTATACGAAACCCCAATAAGTTTAAAGGCTATGGTGCCGATTGCTGGGGACTTACTGCAAGTGATACCTACAATGGATATGCAGCACACTCACCTACAGAAGATTTAGGAACAATTTCGCCAACAGCTGCATTGAGTGCATTTCCTTACACACCTGAGTATTCCATGCAGGCATTAAAACATTTTTATTTCAAACTTGGTGATCAGATATGGAGTGAGTATGGTTTTGTGGATGCATTCAATGAATCAAAGAACTGGGTGGCAAAAAGTCATTTGGCAATTGACCAGGGACCAATAATTGTGATGATTGAAAATTACCGGAGCGGTTTACTGTGGAAATTATTTATGAGTTGTAGCGAGGTGCAAAATGGGTTAAAGCGTTTGGGTTTTGAGAGTCCTGCAATTAAATGAGCAGAGTTAAGTGTGGCTAGTTTATTCAAGCAAGATGAAATTTAAAATAACCAGTCATGTCTAAATTTCTTTCTTCTACACCATTCTGGCAATCATTCGCTATAGCCATTGTGCGTACTATATTGGGCGTTTTTCTTGTGTATCATGGTTGGGAGATATTTGATGAAGCAAAAATGAAT
>JAKFDY010000591.1:0-6204 GCA_036675885.1 Lacibacter sp.
GGGTTCTTCATTTTCTTGTAATGAAATATTATCGACGTCTGTTAACTTGGTCAATGCTTCATGTATATATTTAGTTAGTACCTGGTGAGCCAACGCCCTGTTAGGTGCAGCTAATATTTCATCAATTGCCCTGTCAGGTACAACCAATATTGCATTTCTTACTGATTGACCGAAGCCAAACAATGATTTGTACACTTCTGCTTTATTCACTAAGTCGCCGGTTTCCTTCCTAAGCTTTATAATTTCTTGTCGGGCCTTCGCAACTTTTTCAACACGCAACGCCTCAGCAAAATTTGCATGACTTGAAACCTTTAGTTCATACTCTTTTAATTCATTGAACGCCGCTTGTTCTGTGTCTTCTTCTTCATCTCTAAAAGAGGGTGGGCGTTGCGACTTTGGCGTTTTATCTTTTAATTCCTGAATTATATTTTGCGCAGGAGTAACAACGGAATGCAAACGCTTCAATGCTTCCGCAGTAGCTTCGTTGCCTTCCTGCGTCGCATCCAAATACAAATTGCCCCATTCTTCCATTGCCTTTTCAAACAGAATCTTCTTTTCTTTTTTCTCCCAACCTTTCGAAATCTTACCATCTTTCACAGCCTGGGAAACCGTTTCATTTGATACACCCAAGCGTCGTGCAAATTCACGTTGGCTAATTCTTTCAAATCCTTTTCTACCCATGCGCTAAAATTTTCTTTCCAAGCTTTTTGATCTTTGGCAATAATTGAACACTTGTTCAACTATTGTTTAAACAAATGTTTGAAACGTGAATGAATAATGTTTTGAATGATCGGGCTAAAAGCCCTTTAACCTCTTTTGAAAATCGGTTGACAAACTGTTGTCGTTTTGAAATAAAATATTTGGATAAAAAAGGTTTATTTATTTTTTATTCGGGCGGTTTTGTCAACCCGCTTTAAAGATGAAACCCGCAGCAGCATTGAAAAATTTAGGTGTCATGCAATTTTGTCATGCCTTCAACTTGTCAACCAAAATAAAATCTGTGACGAGCGGTTTTTTGGGGCTTTTCGCCGCCGCTCAACAAAGACAAAAAAAAGAACCTACGACCCAGGGGGGGTATCGTAGTATTACGATAGACATAGTAGTGTTACGACAGTCCATCAACTTGTTTTATCAGCCGTTCTATGTGATGAACGAACCGTTTATTAGCGTACTCAGTCACTACACCTTGGTATTGTTCAACCGATCTTTCATTAGTCGCAGCAGTACCAGGAGAAACGGTGCTAATAACATCAATAGGCATACGCTGTTTACCGAATTTAAAACCAGGTGTACCACGTTTCCCCCGTGCGAATATTGCTGAGGTGAACGACTGTTGCCCTGTTTGTGAATTAGTGGCACGCCCTGGGACAAATGCAGTATTGATAGTTTTTCTTTGGCCCTTAATAACCTCAACGCTTATTTGCCCAACACTACGTTTAATCTTTGCGCCCTTATTTATGCTTCCGTCCTTACCCTTACCAAACTTTTGCCCTATAGTAACGCTCTTAAATTTGGGGTTTGCTTCGCTTATAGGAACAGGTTTATGACTTGCTGAAATGTCGCCGGTAAGATTATAGCCTTTTGCCTTCTTAATCCTCAGCCCGGTTTTTTCATCATTCAACAATGCCGTTCGCATGTTATAAGTTTCTTGAATTCCTTTCCTTACCTCAGTTCGGCCCTTTGTCAATGATTCGTTTATTGCCATGCGCATGGCAGAAGCAATTTGCGAAGACGAAAGCTTTGCTTTTGCCTTTTCCCATAAATCAGCGTTAACGTCAATTTTTACTTCCATTGAATTAGCTTAAACAACAAAAGCCATTCAAAACACTTCGTTTTGTGGCTTCAAATTTTATTATCAGTAAAAAACCTTTCATTCCCATTTGTAAAATGTTGTGAAAGGTGCGTGCGAATGCGGTTGTAAATAAGTAAATGTGAAGGACCTAATAAAACAAGGAAAAGAAAAGATGCAACGTTTTAAAAACAAAAAAGACGAAAGCCGCAACTGTAAAGAGTTTAAAAGCCTTCGCCTTTCTAAAACTTTCTAAAACTTATTGCTTTTATGGTGGTTGTAAGTCCAAAGGGCAAGTTCTTTCAATATTTCGTGCTGATCTACGAAGCCTTTTTTGCCGATCATTTCTCTGATCTTAGTAAAAGTGGGCGACATTTCTTCGAAAGCACGGGCTTTAATGAAATCCATGTCTAATTTATAAAGAAAAATATTTTCCTTTTTTTCATCGACAACATAGCAATTAATTTGATTCGGAATGTATTCGCCTGAATTACTTTTTATTTCTTCTAAAAGAGCATTCCAAGACTTATACAATAGAGGCAATTCGTTGATAAATGTTTTTGTTGGCTTAGGCAATTCCAACCCCGACAATCTAAGGGTAACTTTTATTCTTTCTAAGTCGTCTAATGGAGAGGTAATAAATAGTGCCGGTTCTTGTATAATGTTTTGGTCATTCAAAGGACCAAAGAATACCTTTTCGTGCGGTATGCGGTTTACTTTCATTTCGCTCATGGCTCCAAATCTTTTATTGTTTTGTAAAGGTCTTGCTTAGCTTTTTCTGCCTTGCCTAAGTGCTCAGCTAATTTAGCAATATTATTTGCCCATATCAAAAGAAAGATACCAACAAATAACTTCCAACCAAAAGCAGGGACAATAATAAAACCGGCAACAATAGCAAGGACGAAAGCAGTTAAGAGATATGATTTTTGTTTGTTCATTTGTCTTTTAATTTAATTCTGAAATTACCGTGCTTTTTTATTATCAATTACAATTTCCAATTCCTTTTCCCCGTAACCGCTTTTAAAGCCTGCTGTGTAAATGCTCTCGAACAGTTCTTGCAGTCCTGACATAAGCCGGTAAGAATTATCTGAATGACGCCCGGAAAGGGCGGTGAATTCATTGAAGTATTTTTCTTTGACCTGTAATAGTTCCGCTTCGTTCACCTGGGGAACGTGACTAATGTTGTTATTGTTTTTATGCATGATTATTCTTTTATGTGTGAATACGTTCCGTCGCCGTTATACTTCCATTTTCGGCCCTTGTTTATTTGGACCTTCTTATGCATTGCCTCAACTAATTCAGAAGAAGTAATGCCCCTTCCTGTTGCGCTGCTGATAATACACAACATCATGTCTGCATATTCAATAAGAAGTCTTTCACGGGTGCTATAATCGAAATTCAATTCGGCTAAAACTTCATCAGCTTCACACTTCAAATGAACCAATGAACTTTCGGGGGTTGAAAGCGGAAAGGCTTTAGCGGCGAATTGTGCATGATCTTCGAACACATGTTCGAATTTTATTCCGAAGTCAGGCAGAATTGTAACGCCACCTAACCAATGCGGGGGAACAAGTGCTAAAGGTATTTTTTGTTCACCTGCATAAAATCCAACACCAACGCCGCCCGATTCCGTTGCAAAGTTTAACCTCTCAATTTCATTTGGACCAAATGGCTTAGTTGTGTTATGCGTACAACCTGAGCAAGAAGAATAAGGGGCCGTATCGTTAACAATACATTCCTGCAGGTTGTAAGGACATTGAAGTTTTCCGCTGTTACAATAGCTTATTTTCATGTGAACTTTATTTGAATTTTATAATAACTCCAATGCAGGGCAATGGAAGAATGTAAAGCCAACGCTTTTTCGAATCCCAAAAAAGCCCAATCCATAAATCAAACCAGGCGAACAGGAACGATACTTTAATTTTTTTCATTCTGTTGTCTGTTTAGTTTTATAATTGTGTGGGCGTGTTCTGCGTGTTCTTCGTACCATTCCGGTGGCACTTCCCAACCTGCTTGTTTATATCGACTAATTGCCTCCGAAATAGCGTCTAATCGTTGCTCTATCCATATAAATTTTGGTATAACACCAAGCGGGGGCCTTATAAGTTTCTCAACGAAATCAAAATAAATTTCTTTCTCAGGCCCACAATGACAAGTTGCTTCCCAAGCTTCAATCAAAGTGTATAATCCTGCTAATTCGATTCTGTCAGTATATCCCATTCTATTAGGTCGCCACCATGCGCCCCATTGACCCGAACGAATACGAACAACCCTTTGCCTATGCTTTATAATAAAGACGTTGCGCATCGTTAATTTTTTAAGCCTGGTAAGTGGTATCATTCTGTTAATCGGTATTTGTATTTCGGTTTGTTTACAATGTCAAGAACCATTCTTTTGAATTCTGCGATTGTTTTAGCTTCAACAGCGGCGTTTTCTACTGCCTGGTTGAGATAAACAAGCACGTCTTCTTTTGGAGCCGGTAAATAGCCTTTAATTCCCTTTTCCAATAAATCAAACTGTTCGTTCTTTTGGCGGCGTTCGGCTTCGGTTCCTTTGAAGATCTTTCCGAATTGAGATCGCAGTTCAATTGCAACAACTAAAGCGGCGTTGACGCTCTTAGTAGTTGGTACACCAACAGCCTGCATACGCATTAACAATTCGTGCGCTTTGTTTTTAATGGCCTTTTCCGGGGTCATTGGCATGTCGTCGTTATCATGCTTCATCCTTTTTGAATATTAGTTGTTCAGAAATGATTTTCGACACTTTACGCAATTTTGAATGCGCTTCCTTAAAGTCTTCGCCTTCTACGACTTTATTATATTCGGAAATAAATTCGTCTGTTTTGTCGAACAGAAATTGCGAATAGTCGCCGCTTCTATAATAGCCGTCCAAATCAACCGCAGTTGAAAACAAATCGAAGCGGGTAAATTGCAAGAATGTGTTTTTTGATATTTCCAAAATAACAAGCTTCAATTCTTCGTGCTTTACCTCAGCAGCAGGCTTTAATTGCAATGCGTTTGCAGCCTGTACATAATGGATTGAATTATTGTTACTCATTACTTCTTAGGTTTTGTTTTAACACCTGGTTTGCGACCTCTCTTTTTCTTAGCGGTCTTTGTTGCCGGTTTGCGGGCTGCTTTCTTCTTGCCTGGTTCCGGCTTCGATTCAGCAATACTTTTCAATGCTTCAATGCTTACAGGCTTTCGTGAAACCTTTTGTTCACGAAAGCGGCGCAATGCATCTGTTTTACTTTCTGACATAACAACTGAGTTTTTAAATGGGAAATATTGTTTCGGCGTTGGCTTTAATGTTCGCTTCGAACAAGTCCACAATTGCAATCTGCTTACTGAGCATAATAATCGTTTGTTTATTGTTGTTGCCTTGCAAGAATTGCTTTAACCTGCTTCCAATGGTGCGGGGCTGTTTTGTTGGCTGTTCCTGTTGACCTTCAACAAACTTTGCGGCCCGTTCTTCAATAGCTTTCTTTTCTTCTAACGACAGTTTTAGTTTGCCGGTTGATTCCAAGAAGTCGAAAAGAAATAGGGGAATGAAATAGAAAATCAATTTGCCGTCTTTGTGATCTTGGTAAAGGATGTTTACAAATTCACGGTTCGACTGTTCTTTTTCTTCGGGTGAAAGCTTTTTTTCTTCAACATGTTTGCCCCTGCTTTCTTCGAATTGCTTCATTGCCTCTTTACGGCTTTCTGCAAACAGATATGCTTTCACGAATTGAAGAAAGGTGCGGGGATTCAGCCCGATAAATTCACCATATTCGCCGTACACACCTTGCTTTAAAGCTTCCTGCACTTCGGGAATTGTTACACCTGGGTAACGCAACATTAATTCGCTGTACGTTTCATCTGCATACAGGGCTAATGTTTTGCTATCGGGCACTTTAAATCCTGCACGGGTGAACGTGCCTGTAATTAAGCCATTCAATGCAAGTACAACGTCAACGGGCGGTTGTGCTTTAATCTTAGGCTGCAATCCTGCTTCAATGATCTTTCTTTGCTCAGGTAACAATGTGTTCAAAGCAATATTATCAATGCGCTTAAATTGGACCAATGCGCCGCCCTGGTTCTGTTTTATTAGTTGGTTGTTCATCCGAATTTCATTGCGATTAGATAGAGAATAAAAATCAACAGGAAGCAGCCCAATATTGGCAGCAATTCCGTTTTGTCACCCTGCCTTTGCTGACGCCCATCATTGCCGTCGTCATGACGTTCTCCGTTCTATTCACGTTCACTGATTTCCAGCTGATCTATGTCCTTACCCGCGGCGGACCGCTCAATGCCACGCACCTCATGACCACCCTGTCCTTCCAGCGGGCCATTCCGGGGGGATCGCTAGGCGAAGGGGCGGCGCTGGCCATAATGATGGTGCCCTTCCTGCTGGCGGCCATCATGTTTTCCTAC
>JAKFDY010000592.1:0-8705 GCA_036675885.1 Lacibacter sp.
CCAGGCAGCGACAGGATCAATTCTTTAAAGGGCTTGCTGTTTTTGAAATGAAGTCCGTGCCTGCAGCTTTGCAACAGTCGTTTTATATTTTCAAATTCAGGTAAGCCACTAAAGCTGTTAAACAAGGAACCTGAAAACTGGATCACCACAAAATCACAAGGTTCAGTTCTTTCTTTTTTATCAGTCACCCAGGTATGAGGTAAGTCAGGGCCGATCAGCACCAGGTCGCCGGGATCAAATTCTTCATAACTGTCGCCAACAATCCGTTTGCCCGACACATTGATCTTAAAGGTGAGTTCGTATTCGGGATGATGATGCCAGTAAAACTCAAGAAAGGGCAGGCTCATAGGATAAGCTACCAATACGGGCTTATCATTACCGGGAACAATTTTTTCGAGTTCGGCCTTCATAATTGCGAATCAGGTTACAAAAGTAAAAATAGGATAAGTTGGCAATATAGTGCCAGAATTTGGAATTTTAGTTCTATTTGAGGCGACTACCAAGCTGTAGTTTTGTATAAGTTTTGATTGCGGAACTGAAGAAGGTGTTTATTTAGCGACAGGCTGTTATATAAAAAGACTGAGAATCTTTCTTACTGATTGCAATCACAACGATAATCCAACAAACTTCATTGATCATTGTTTTACTTGGTTTGATGTAAAAGGGATTGCGTTATGAGAAAAATTTTGCTTGCATTTGTTCTATTCTGCTTTGCAGTTGATGCAGGTTATGCCCAATTATTATCCACTGATGTCGCTTTTCCTGCCGATGCAAGTACCATCGTTATTACAATGGATGCTACTAAAGGCAATAAAGGTTTACAAGGTTTTACTGGTTCCGTTTATCTCCATACTGGTCTTATTACATCGGCCAGCAACTCATCCACAGATTGGAAATACACAAAAGGTTCATGGGGTACTTCAAACGCACCTGTTGCAACCCGCCCGGATCCGGTGAACAAACCCAATACCTGGCAATTCACTATTACCAATATCCGCACCTATTATGGTGTGGCGGCAGGCGAGCAGATATTATATATTACAATTCTCTTCCGCAACGAAGCAGGCACATTGGTGCAACGTAATATCGATGGCAGTGATATGTATATTAAAGTGTATCCTGCCAATGAATTTGCTGTGAAGTTTACTTCGCCTGCTATGCAGCCAACATATGTGCCCACTCCCGAACCGCTTACAGCAGGAACGCCACCATTTACTGTTCCGGTAACAGCAGTATCATCAAAGAATGCAAATCTTACATTGCGGTTTAATGGTGCACAAATTGCAACAGCAACTGCTGCACAAACGATCAATGGCTCGGCAAACGTAACCACAACCTGCGAGCAACAGATTACATTAGAAGCTAACGATAACGGCAACATCAAACGTGATACATTCAACTTTTTTGTACCGCAGGCAAGTAACCCAACAGGTGCAAGACCAGCAGGACGCAAAGACGGAATTACGTTCGAAGACAACAATACCAAAGCAGTTTTCATTTTATATGCTCCGTTAAAAACCAAAGTGTCTCTCATTGGTGATTTTAATAACTGGACACAAACATGTTCCGGGCAAATGAAAAAAGACGGTGATTATTTCTGGACAGAAGTAACAGGTCTTACAGCAGGAACACAATACCGTTTTCAATATATTGTTGATGATGCCATACGCATTGCAGATCCGTACAGCGAACTGGTGCTTGATCCAAATAATGATCAATACATACAAGCATCAACCTATGCAAACATGCCTGCTTATCCTGCAGGAAAAACAACAGGAGGTATGGTGGGCGTTATCACTCCGGGTGAAGCAACCTACAACTGGATAAGCAGCGGAAGCTACGTTCGTCCTGATAAGAAAGATTTGATGGTTTATGAGTTGCTTGTTCGTGATTTTGTTGCAACTCATAACTGGCAAACATTAAAAGATACACTCAATTACATCAAAAATCTTGGCTTCAATGCAGTAGAGCTGATGCCGATTAATGAGTTTGATGGAAATGAAAGTTGGGGATATAACCCGATGTATTTCTTTGCACCTGATAAATATTATGGTTCAAAGACTGCATTGAAAGCATTCATTGATCAGGCGCATAGTTTAGGTATTGCAGTAATACAGGATATAGCCTTCAACCATGCAACAGGCGCATCGTCTTTAGCGTCGATGTGGTGGAATTCGTCAGCAAATCAAACAGCAGCAAGCAACCCTTACTTCTACGAAACTGCACAGCACCCTTTTAATGTATTTCACGATTTCAACCATAACGTTGAGCCAACGAAATATCATGTGGCCCGTTTCATCCGCCATTGGTTAACCGAATACCGCATTGATGGTTTCCGTTGGGATTTAAGTAAAGGCTTCACCAATAATTTTACAACCGATGTAAATGTGTGGGGTCAATACAACCAGGATCGTATCAATATCTGGCAACGTTATTACGACAGTATGCAGGTTGTGAGCCCGGGTTCCTATTGTATTCTTGAACATTTAGGGAATGATGATGAAGAAGCAGAACTGGCCAAACGTGGTATGATGTTATGGGGAATCATGAATTACAATTTTGCACAAAACACAAAAGGCCTTTTAACCGGTACAGACATTAACCGGGCATTCTGGAAAAACAGAAGTTTTTGGAGTGATGCTTCATTGAACGATAAGCCACATCTTATTACGTATGCTGAAAGTCATGATGAGCAACGCATCATGTATGAGAATATCAATTTGGGCAATACATCAAACGGTGCACACAATGTAAGAGATACTACAGTTGGTCTTTCCCGCACTGAAGCAATGGCTGCTGTGTTAATGGCCATCCCCGGCCCGAAAATGATCTGGCAGTTTGGGGAGTTAGGTTATGATTACGACATCAACTTCGGTGGGCGTTTAGGCAATAAACCAATCAGGTGGGATTATTACCAGCAGGTTCGTCGCAAGCGCTTGTATGAAACATACAGTGCAATGGCAAAACTTCGTAACTTATATAAGAATACATTCCGTACTCCAAATCTTGCTTTAGGAACAAACCTCGGCTCTAACTTAGTTAAGACCATTGTTGTTGATGATGCCGATTTAAAATATGTGGTGGTTGCCAACTTTGATGTTGTTCAACAAACACCTGCTGTTACATTCCCGGCAAACGGAACATTCTATGATTATACGAATGGTGGAACCATTAACGTATCAGGCAACCAACAGACGGTAACACTTGCGCCCGGCCAATTCAAAATATATCTCAATCAAAATATATCAGGTGGAGTGGTGACAAACGTCAGAGATATTATAGCCAGGAATACAGATTTTAGTTTAAGCATTTATCCTAACCCGGTGCAGCAATCAGCAATCGTAAAATACGAGTTGCCAAAAAGCGGGAAGGTGAGTGTGCAGTTGATAAATATACAAGGACAGATTATCGCTTCAAAGAATATGGGTTTCCAGTTAAAAGGTTACCAGTTGTTTGAAATGGATCGCAACAGTTTTGCAGGCGTGTCTTTAACAGCAGGCCAGTATGTGTTGCAGGTGCGGGTTGATAATCTTGTGCGTTATGAAAAGCTGATGGTGCAGCAGTAAGGCTACAGGGTTTGTCTTATTAGGCTGCTTGGATTTGTAAAAACCAGGACTGTAATTTTTGTTGAGCTAATTACTAGTGTAGTTAACTAACAATAAAAATGACCAGAACTGTAACGGATATAAATTGTAAATCTCAAAACCCCAACTATTGATTATGACCCTTCATCGTCTGCTTGCCAGAGCAGGAGCCATGGCTCTAATGCTGATGGTTTTAGCAATGAACGTGTTTGCGCAAGGTAAAACTGTAACAGGGAAAGTGACCGACAGTAAAGACGGCACGCCTGTTGCAAATGCCTCCGTAACAATTAAAGGTACCAGCCGTGGTACCACCACTGATGCCGGTGGTAATTTCAGAATTGCTGTTGACAACAACAACGCTGTACTGGTTATTTCATCTGTAGGTTTTACCGAGTATGAATTAACTGTTGGTGCACAAACTGATTTTGCCATTACACTTGCTGCGGCACAGGGAACACTTAACGAAGTTGTTGTTGTAGGTTATGGTACACAGCGTAAGAGAGATCTCTCTGGTGCTGTGGCAACAGTTTCTTCTAAAGATTTTGTAAAAGGTGCAATTCAAACGCCCGAGCAATTGATTGCAGGTAAAGTAGCAGGTGTGCAGATTACACCAAACAGCGGTGCACCAGGTAGTGGTAGCCGTATCCGTATTCGTGGCGGTGCCTCGTTAAATGCAAGTAATGATCCGTTAATTGTAATTGATGGTGTGCCGGTTGATAACGGAGGCATTTCAGGTGCAACTAACCCGCTAAATCTTATTAACCCTAACGACATTGAAACCTTTACCATTTTAAAAGATCCATCTGCTGCTGCCATTTATGGTTCACGTGCATCAAATGGTGTTATCCTTATTACAACGAAGAAAGGTAAGAAAGGAAAAACACGTTTTAATTTCAGTGCACAGGGATTTGTACAAACTCCACATAAACTAGTGGATGTTTTGACCGCAGATGAAGTTCGTTCAATTGTTAATGTAAAAGGAACTCCTGCTCAAGTCGCTTTGTTAGGTAAAGAAAGTACTGATTGGCAGGATCAGATTTTCAGAAATGCATTTGCACAAGACTTTAATTTGAGTGCAACAGGTGCATTTGCAAATGGTAAATGGCCATTCCGTATATCAGGTGGTTATCTTAACCAGGATGGAATTTTAAAAACCGGCAACTTTCAACGCATGACCGGAGCATTAAACCTCAGCCCAGGTTTCTTTAATAACAAACTGAAAGTTGATCTGAATCTGAAAGGATCACGCACTACCAATTTTTTTGCAAATGAAGGAGCTATTGGTAATGCGGTTACGTTTGATCCTACAAAGCCTGTCAATTCAAACAGCGCAAGATATGGTGGTTATTGGGAATGGACAGATCCTGATGGACTGCCCACTCAATTATCAAACCGCAACCCGGTTGGTTTATTATACAATCGTGATAACACAAGTGAAGTATATCGCAGCATCGGAAATATCCAGTTCGATTACCAACTTCCTTTTGTAAAAGGGTTACGTGCAAATCTTAATCTTGGTTACGATGTATCGAAAGGTAGTGGTACTAACATTGTAAGTGATAGTGCTGCCGATACCTACCGTCGTAAAGGCATATATAATCCATATCACCAGGAACGCACAAATAAGCTGATGGATTTCTATTTTAATTATGCCAGTAATATCAGGGCTGTTAACAGCCGTATTGATGTTACAGCAGGTACCGGTTACCAGGATTTCGAGTTTTACAGCTTTAACAATCCTGACAGAAGATACAATGGTGATATTGTTCCCGAGTCAGAACCTAATTTTATTTCACAAGCACCGGGCTATACACTCATTTCTTATTATGGACGTTTGGTGTATTCGTTAGCTAATAAATATACTCTAACAGCAAATGCAAGAACAGATGGCTCTTCAAGATTTAGTAAGAGTACAAGATGGGGTTTCTTTCCATCTGTTGCAGTAGCATGGCAAATTAACGAAGAGAACTTCCTGAAAGATGTAAAAGTCATAAGCAATCTTAAGTTTAGAGTTGGTTATGGCGTTACCGGCCAGCAGGATTTCCCGGAACTGTATGGATACATACCTGTTTATGAGTTAGCTAACAACCAGGCACAATACCAATTTGGCAATTCGTTTGTAAACATGCTTCGCCCAAGTGCGTACGATGCAACGTTGCGTTGGGAAACGACAACCAACATTAATGCAGCAATCGACTTTGGCTTTGTTGATAACCGAATCAGCGGCACAGTAGAAGGCTTTGTTCGTAAAACAAAAGATCTGTTAAGCGTAGTACCTATTCCTGCAGGTTCAAACTTTACCAACCAGTTGTTTACAAACGTAGGTAACATTGAAAGCAAAGGGTTGGAAGTAACCATAAATGCAGTTCCTGTAAAATCGAAAAATATTGAATGGGAAATTGGGGCCAACTTCACATATGTAGTTCCGGAAATTACCAAGCTGTTGGTTAATGAAGACCCCAATTTTACAGGTCTTGCTGTAGGCGGCATCAGTGGTGGTACTGGTAATACTATTCAACGTCATATTGTTGGGGAGCGCCCTGCTTCTTTCTATGTGTATAAGCAGATATATGATGCCAACAACAAACCCATTGAAGGTTTGTATGAAGATTTGAACCGTGATGGTATCATTAACGAAAAAGATCTTTATATCTATCAATCGCCGGAGGCTAGATATTTTCTTGGTGTAAGTTCCAACATTACTATTGATCGGTTTACTGCAGGTTTTGTAATGCGTGGAAGTATCGGCAACTATGCTTATAGTAATGTAAATGCTAATATGGGTGTTCTTCGCCAAATCGTTAACCCTCTTGGTTTCCTTGCTAATGGTTCAAAGGACTATCTCAATACGGGGTTTGTAAACAATCAATATTTTTCTGATTACTATGTGCAGAATGCATCTTTCCTGCGTATGGATAATATCAATTTTGGATATGATGCAGGGGAAGTTGCTAAAAACGTAAGACTGCGTATTACCGCCAACATACAAAATGTTTTTGTACTCAGTAAATACAAAGGTGTTGATGCGGAAATTGTCGGCGGTATTGATAATACGATTTACCCACGCCCACGCACTTATGTATTGGGTTTAAATTTTGATTTCTAAAAAAATAAATATCTGCAATATGAAACGTATTTCAGTTTATATAAGTTCATTACTGTTGGGTGTGGTGCTTTTAACAGGCTGTCATAAACAACTCGATAGAACAGAACCAAATACACTGCCTTCGGGTAATGTATATACTTCCGAAGCCGGCTACCTGCAGGTGCTGGCAAAAGTGTACGGAAGCATGGCGCTTACAGGCAATCAAGGCCCCGCAGGTAATGGTGATGTGGCCGGTATTGATGAAGGTACTTCCGACTTTCTCCGTTTGTTCTGGAAAGCACAGGAGTTAAGTACTGATGAGGCAGTAGTTGCCTGGAACGATCCTGGTATCCAGGATTTTCATAACATGAACTGGAGCTCCAGCAACCCTATGACCAAAGGTTTGTATTACCGCTGCACTTATATTGTAACGTTATGTAATGAATTTATCCGTGAAAGCGAGCCGGGTAAAGTAAGCGGTCGTGGTATTACTGGAACAGCTGCTGATAATATTAAGCGTATGCGTGCCGAAACAAGATTTGTGCGTGCTTTCGCTTATTGGGTATTGCTTGACTTGTATGGCAAACCTGGTTTTACTACTGAAAACGATCCGATCGGTAAGTTTAATCCAAAGCAAACAAACAGGGCTGAATTATTTACTTATATCGAAGGCGAACTGAAAGCGATAGAAGCTGACTTATCAAATGCACGTACTGCCGATTATGGTCGTGCTGATAAAGCTGCTGCGTGGTCTTTACTTGCTCGCCTCTATCTCAATGCAAAAGTTTATATCGATACAGATAAATACACAGAAGCCATCACTTACTCCAAACGTGTAATTGATGCAGGTTATGGTTTGTTAAGTGATTATCGTTGGTTATGTATGGCCGATAATAATGTAAGTAACCCCGAATTTATCTGGACACTTAACTACGATGGTGTTAAATCGAAGAACTGGGGTGGTACTACATTTCTTGTGAATGCTTCCGTTGGTGGAGATATGGATCGTACAGTATCGGGGCTTACAGGCTGGGGCGGTATTCGTACCACACGTCGGTTGCCCGATCTTTTTCCTGATGTAAATGGTAATGGCGATAAGCGTGCGCAATTTGCAACAGGCACCCAAAACATTGAGATCAACAATGTATCAGAGTTTAAAGACGGATTAGCTGTGATCAAATTCCGGAACCGTACACGCAGCGGTGGTTTTGGTGTTGATCCCGAGAAAACATTTTCCGATATCGATTTTCCGGTATTTCGGTTAGCCGAAATGTACCTGATTTATGCTGAAGCAGTAAAACGTGGCGGCACAGGTGGTGCAGATGCACAGGCGTTGATTTATCTGAATGCGTTGCGTTCACGTGCACAGGTTACAGCTGCTCCTTTAGGTTTTTATACTGTCGATTATATTATTGACGAACGTGCAAGAGAGCTGC
Organism: Lacibacter sp.; assembly: GCA_036675885.1. Taxonomy (GTDB): domain Bacteria; phylum Bacteroidota; class Bacteroidia; order Chitinophagales; family Chitinophagaceae; genus Lacibacter. The sequence goes on from JAKFDY010000592.1 coordinate 8,106, forward strand.
ATTGGGAAGGTTTCCGAAGAACTGATCTTATCCGTTTCAACCGTTTTGTGGAGGATACATACCTGTGGCCATGGAAAGGCGGTGTAAAAAGCGGTACGGGTGTTTCTGCTGTCCGTAAACTTTACCCCATCCCTGATTCAGAGATTGCAGCAAACCCCAACCTGGTGCAACACACCGGTTATTAATCACATTAAAAGAACGAGATATGAAATCATATATCAACCGTTTTTCGCTCTTCGCCGTCATCCTGTTTTTGTTTGCCTGCGAAAAAGCTGAAAACAAGATCAATTTCAAAGGCGGAACAAACCCTGTATTGACGGCCAGCACGAATGCAGTTACACTACAGCCGGGAATAGAAAGTAACATTGCACTCCGTTTAAGCTGGACCAATCCTGAATACAGTTTTACTACCGGCATCAGTTCACATGATGTTAAATACACACTGGAACTGGATACACTGGGTGCGAACTTTGGTAGTGCAAGAAAATTTGTAACGGTGTTTTCAAAAGAGTTGTCAAAAACATACACTGTAACAGAGCTTAACGGCATTATGGGTAATGATATGCGTTTGCCGCTTGACCCACGCCGTACGTTCACTTT
>JAKFDY010000593.1:0-16419 GCA_036675885.1 Lacibacter sp.
TTGAAAGCATTCATAACCTGTTTCAAAAATCATCACCTGTTGATATTCTTACAGTTACCGCTCAATTACGTCAACAAGGCGACCTGGAAATGGTGGGGGGCGCATATTATATTACGGAGCTTACCAACCGTGTTGTATCGGCTGCTAATATTGAGTTTCATGCCCGGATAATTTCACAAAAATTTATTCAGCGGGAACTAATCCGGATCTCTACCGAAATTATTAATAATGCTTATGAAGATACCACGGATATTTTTGACTTGCTGGATCACGCAGAAAAGAACCTCTTTGATATAGCGCAAAATAATCTGAGACGTGATTCGCGCAAGATGGATGATATTATCCGGGAATCACTGGATACACTTGAAAAAATGAAGGACCGGGTTGATGGACTTACCGGTGTTCCATCAGGTTTTACCGGTCTGGATAGAATGACTTCAGGATGGCAGCCATCAGATCTTGTAATTATTGCTGCCCGGCCTGCAATGGGTAAGACCGCGTTCGTACTAAGTTGCGCGCGTAATGCAGCTGTTCAGTTTAATAAGCCTGTGGTTGTTTTTTCACTGGAAATGTCATCTGTTCAGTTAGTAAATCGTTTAATATCCGGAGAGACGGAAATTGAGCAGGAAAAAATACGGAAAGGGAATCTGGCAGAGTGGGAATGGCAACAGCTTCATTCAAAAATTGGCAAATTAACAGAAGCGCCCTTGTTTATTGATGACACCCCCGCACTTAACATATTTGAATTCCGGGCAAAATGCCGTCGTCTGAAGGCACAGTATGATATCCAAATGATCATAATAGATTATTTGCAGCTGATGCATGGAAAAGGAGAAGGAAAAGGGGGAAACAGAGAACAGGAAATTGGTAGCATATCGCGTGCGTTGAAGTCTGTTGCAAAAGAACTTAATGTTCCGGTAATAGCACTTTCACAGTTAAGCCGGGCCGTTGAAAACCGTCCCGGTGGTTCCAAAAAACCTATGCTATCCGACTTAAGGGAATCCGGATCTATCGAGCAGGATGCTGATATGGTACTTTTCCTGTACCGGCCTGAATATTACGGACTGACGGAAGATGAGGAAGGCAGATCTACAATTGGTATTGGTGAGGTAATCATAGCTAAACATAGAAATGGTGAAACGGGCACAGTGCCATTACGATTTGTAGGTAAGTATGTGAAATTTACAGATCTGGAAGATGATTTCAGCTCACCTTCATCATTTGGCTCCGGAAATTTAAGTCCGTTGGCTGGTATAGCCCCATCACAAAACTTTGAACGTCCTGGCGGAGGAGAATATATTATCAGGCCATCCAGAATGGACGATATTGATGAAGAACCGCCATTTTAAATTATAGAAACAACCCCAGAAGAACACCGGCAATAATTAGTAGGGGCGTTCTTATTTTTGTGAACGTAAGCAGAATAAACGTAATAAATATTATACTTACAGACATCAAGTTGAAACTTACCTGGTGTGCTAGCAAAATAAAGGTAGCTCCCAGAAAACCTACAGATACGGCATTTATGCCTGAAAGTGAGTTCTTAATTCTCGCTATTTTTTTCAGATCGTTCCAGAATGGCACAATAAACAAAACCAAAATTACACCGGGAAGATTTATTCCTAAAACTGCAACAAAGCTTCCTAATAATTGTCCCGGTATACCGTAACCGGCATTCTTCAGAGTAATCCCACCCAGAAATGAGGTAAATGAAAATGTAGGGCCCGGAATGGCTTGTTGTAACGCATAACCAGCCAGAAATTCAGGAGCCGTTAGATATTGCTTCATTTCTACGAACTCGGTAAACATTAAAGGTACCAGCACCTGCCCTCCGCCAAAGATTATAATACCATTACGATAAAAATTCTCAAATAACCTGATAGGTAAACTGACGGGTGATGTTTTATTGATAACTGCCCCAAGTAATGCAAAAAAGAATAAAATTCCGAGGAAGTATATTACTTTCCTGGTATTGATACTTTTAAATAGCTTAAAACGAAGCTCACTTTCTTCAATCGGCGATTCAAGGGCAGATGAAACTATTCCACCTAATAAAATAAGTAATGGGAAAACATAAGGGGTGCGCAAAATAAGGGTCGCAAAAATAGAAGCGCAGAACAACCAGATAGCTGTTCTTTGCTTTAAAATAGATTTAGCAAGCACATAAGTAGCATAAGCAACAATTCCTACAGCAATTGGCTGGATGTAGAAAAGTATCTTATCCAGTTTTTCTTTCTCATCCAAAAGTGAATAACTAACAGCTGCAAGTTTGAAACAGCGTAAATTTGCGCTGCCCAAGTGCAGCAGCAAACATGAACGAACGATTACAACAACTGGCCCAGCAACTCGAAGGAGAATTTTATTTCGATACCACCATGCGTACGCTCTATGCCACCGATGCATCGGCATACCGTGAGTTACCATTGGCGGTGGCTATTCCCAAAACAAAAGACGATATTAAAAAGCTCATCGCTTTTGCACATACAGCCAAGACATCGCTGATTCCACGTACGGCCGGGACATCGCTTGCCGGACAGGTGGTGGGCAATGGTATTATCGTTGATGTATCAAAATATTTCACCAGGATCATTGAGCTGAATAAAGAAGAAAAATGGGTGCGTGTGCAACCCGGTGTGATCCGTGATGAGTTAAACATGTTCCTGAAGCCGAATGGTTTATTCTTTGGCCCTGAAACTTCTACGGCCAACCGTGCCATGATCGGAGGTATGGTGGGTAATAATTCCTGCGGCAGTAATTCTGTTTTGTACAGAAGCACAAGAGAGCATTTGCTGGAAGTGGATTGTTTGCTGAGCGATGGAACCGAAACAACTTTTAAAGCACTCAACATTGATGAGTTTCATGCAAAGTGTGAAGGCGAAGGTTTGGAAGCGGATATTTATCGTTCGGTGAGGAGTATGCTGAGCAACTACGATAACCAGGTAGAAATAAGAAAAGAATTTCCGAAGAAAACAGTTGAACGCAGGAACACCGGTTATGCAGTTGATTTGTTGTTAGAAACTGCTCCGTTTACTGCAGGTGAACCTGATTTTAATTTCTGCAAACTTATTGCAGGCTCTGAAGGCACACTGGCGTTTATTACTGAAATAAAACTGAATGTAGTTCCATTACCACCGAAGGAAATAGGTTTGCTCTGTGTGCATTTCAATTCTATTGATGAAGCATTACATGCAAATCTTATTGGCTTAAAATACAACCCGGGTGCAAGTGAATTGATTGATCATTATATTCTCGAATGCACAAAAGAGAACAAGGAGCAGATGAAGAACCGCTTCTTTGTGCAGGGCGATCCTGGTGCAATTTTAGTAATTGAATTTGCACGTGAAACAAAAGAAGAAATTACCGGCATTTGCCAAAAGGTAGAAGCAGAAATGCGTGCAGCAGGTTTGGGTTATCACTTTCCTTTGTTGTTTGGCGAAGACAGTAAAAAGATATGGACACTGCGTAAAGCAGGTTTGGGTTTGCTGAGTAATTTACCCGGCGATGAAAAAGCAGTACCGGTTATTGAAGACACTGCGGTTGATGTAAACGACTTACCCGATTTTATCCGTGATTTTAATGTGATTCTCAAACAGCACAATCTTTACTCGGTGCATTATGCACATGCAGGTTCTGGTGAAATACATTTACGTCCTATCATTAATTTAAAAACAGAAGAAGGTAACCGCCTCTTCCGTGTAATTGCAGAAGAGATCGCTACGCTGGTAAAAAAATACAAAGGTTCGTTGAGTGGTGAACATGGCGATGGACGTTTGCGTGGTGAGTTCATCAAACAAATGGTGGGTGAAAAGAATTACCAACTGTTGAAGCAGGTGAAAAAGACATGGGACCCTGAACATATTTTCAACCCCAACAAGATCGTTGATACACCGCCGATGGATACCATGCTGCGGTATGTACCCGGTCAGCAAACACCGGCATTTAAAACGGTGTTCCGTTTTTACAACCAGGATGTGCTGCAACATGCAGAGCAATGTAATGGCAGTGGTGATTGCAGAAAAACACATTTATCAGGAGGAACGATGTGCCCATCGTTCATGGCAACACGCAATGAAAAAGATACAACAAGAGCAAGAGCAAATATTCTCCGTGAGTTTTTAACGAATTCAACAAAAGCAAACCGTTTCGATCATAAAGAAATTTATGAAGTAATGGATCTGTGTTTGAGTTGCAAGGGTTGCAAGTCTGAATGTCCAAGTAATGTTGATGTTGCAAAACTGAAAGCAGAGTTCATGCAGCATTACTACGATGCGAATGGTGTTCCACTCCGTTCAAAACTAATTGCCAACTTTAGCAATTCATCCAAGCTGGGTGCAATCGTTCCTTCACTGTACAATTTTGCAATGACGAACGGGGTTACCAGTTCATTGATCAAAAAATTCTCAGGCTTTGCAACCAAACGTTCGATGCCGACGATGTATAAGACGACGCTCGAGAAGTGGTGGAAGAAGGAAAATCCAAATCCCAAATTCCAAAAACCAAATTCCAAAAGAGTTTACCTTTTTTGCGATGAGTTTACGAATTACAACGATACACAGATCGGCATTAAAGCTGTTGAGTTATTAATCAAACTTGGTTATGAAGTTATCATTCCTGAACATATTGAAAGTGGTCGTTCATGGTTATCGAAAGGTTTAATAAGGAAAGGAAAAGAAATTGCGAATAAGAATATTGAATTGCTTCATCCAGTTATAACGGCTGATACACCGCTGATCGGTATTGAACCTTCAGCTATTCTCACCTTCCGTGATGAATACATTGACCTGTCAACCGATGAGAATTTCGAGAAAGCTAAACAACTTGCAGCAAATGCATTGATGATCGATGAGTTCATTGCAAAAGAAATTGATAATGGCAACATCAGCAAAAGTCAATTTACCTCAGCCAATAAAAAAATTAAACTGCATGGCCATTGCCAGCAGAAAGCATTGGTGGGTACTGCAGCAACAGTGAAAATATTATCGTTCCCTGAAAATTATTCTGTTGAAACAATTCCCTCAGGTTGCTGCGGTATGGCCGGTTCATTTGGATATGAAAAAGAACATTATGATCTATCGATGAAGATCGGCGAAATGGTGCTGTTCCCTGCTGTGCGTAATGCAGCCGATGATACAATTATTGCAGCACCCGGCACCAGTTGTCGTCACCAGGTGAAAGATGGTACCGGTAAGAAAGCATTGCACCCGGTGGAAGTATTGTGGGAAGCGTTGGCGTAATAACAATATTGAAACACATAAAAAAAGAGCGGCTGTGATTATAGCCGCTCTTTTTTATTTACCCTGGTAAAAATCAAGCAACCTTGTTCTGAAACTATATTCGTATTGTGTTTGCACAAGGTTGATCTTTGTCCGGTCGAGGTTATTCTTTGCAATGAGAAATTCTGCTGCATTGATCACACCACTTTCAAAACGCACTTCAGCTGCACGAAATGATTCTTCAAAATTCATCAGCTGTTCTTTTAACATTGAATAGCGATTATAAGATGCCTGCATATTAAGCCATGCCTGTTCAATGTTTTGTTTTAACTGGTAGTTTGTGTTCTCTGCATTGAGCTGTGTATTCTTCAATTGAAGCTTCGCCTGCTTTACCCTGTTCTTTGTTTGCAGGTTATTAAAGATGGGTATCTGCATATTTACTCCTGCAAAAAAACCAAGATTGTTTTCCATTTGCTTAAAATAACCAACAGACGAAGTAGAATAATTCTGGACCTCTTTGTACACTGGCGTTCGTGTTGCACCACTTTTAATATAATCGCCTGTAGTATTTTCTGAGATTGTTGTTGGCGTTAACCGTGCAGCCAAACTGGAATAACTGCTGCCTGCACTTGCACCAAGACTAATTGTTGGATAATAGCCACTCTTTGCAATCAGTATATTTTTCTCTGCACTCTTAATTCTAAACCCATTTGCTTTTACTAACGCCATGTATTCCATTGCCACTGCAATTACTTCAGGTGAGCTTTGTGCATAAAAGGTTTCATTTAACTGAACAGTCCGTTCCAATTGCAATGCAGGAGAATAAGGAATATTCATTAACTGGCATAATGTAAGCTTCGCCTGTTGTAAACTGTTTTCAAGATTTACAATACCGATTTGTTCATTTGCCATCTGCCCTTTCATATCCGTCAATTGGAAATTCCCTGCAGAACCTTCTTTCACCATTACCTCCATCCGTTCCATCTGCTTTTTGGTTACCAGTAATTGTGTACGGGACACATTCAACACATCTTCGCTCACCAGTACCTGCATATAAGCAAGTATCACATTCAGCACAAGGTTATCCTTTGCCTGTTTATAATCCAACTCCGCTGCTTTGTGCGAAAAATTTGTTTGCTGAATTAAATTCTGTAAACGCATACCGTTAAACAAGATCACACCTGCATCTAACCCTGCATTGGAAGATGATAGTTGATTATTGGTATAGGTATTAGTAATGGGGTCAACGTTACGGCCAAAGTTGTTGCCGTAGTTCCAACCGCTGTTTACATTGGGCAACAGGTTCATCTTTGCCTGGTTCTTATCAACTTCAGCCGATTGCATCATCAATCCTGTTTGCTGCACAAGAATATTTCTGTTCAATGCTGTATCAATACATTGCTTTAAACTATACTGCTGTGCTGTTAAATTAAATTCACAAACAAAAAAGCACAGAACTAAACTGAGTATCCGCATAAATGTTTTTATTAATTATTAACCTGTTGTTCAACACGTCCATCGAGTAAATGAATTGTTCTGCCGGCATAGGCAGCATTTTTTTCACTATGTGTTACCTGTATAATGGTTACACCTTCTTTATTCAGTTCATTAAATAATTCCATGATCTCCTCGCCTTGTTTGGAGTTGAGATTACCTGTTGGCTCATCTGCAAGAATTAATTTTGGCTTTGCAATTAATGCACGTGCAACACCCACCAGCTGTTGCTGACCGCCTGACAACTGTGTTGGAAACAGATCTTTCTTGCCAACAATATTGAACCGATCAAGCATATCGGCCACCATTGCTTTTCGTTCACTGCTTTTTACATCCTGGTATAACAAGGGCGTTTCAATATTTTCATACACGGTGAGTTCATCAATTAAATGATACTGCTGAAATACAAAACCAATGTATTGTTTATACAATTGTGCCCGTTGCTTCTCTTTTAACTTATGTACACTTTCATGCAGGAAGTTATACTCGCCTTCATCAAAACCATCAAGCATACCAATTATATTCAGCAATGTTGATTTACCTGAGCCTGATGGCCCCATGATGGAAATAAATTCTCCTTCTTCCACTTCAAGATTAATATCCTTCAGCAGAAAAGTGCGGTTACCGGCAACAGTAACCCATTTAAACAAATTTTTAAGTTGTACTAACATGTCTTCTTTTTTCTTTTATTCTGTTCGTAAATTTTTAACCGGGTTCGCTGCCGCAGCCTGCATCGATTTATAAATAATCGTAAACAATGCTATGGCGAAAATGCTGCAAAAGAGCAAACACAACAACAAAATGTTGATCCCGTCATTGTATGTAAATAAATTGATGAATACATAACCCGCCATATAGCTAAGCGGCAATGCAATACCTGCTGAAATAATGATGAGCTTTATAAAACTTCTTGATAATTCCCGTATGATCGCTGGCACTGATGCTCCCATAACTTTACGTATGCCGATCTCTTTCACACGTCTTTCTGTATGATAGGTAACAATACCGAGCAGCCCCATTACAGCAATCACCAGCACTACCACGCAAAACATTCCCATAAACCGCATATCCCTTCCGGGAAAATAGCGGTCGTACATATCTTTTTGATAGTTAGAGAACGCCAATTCTTCATGTGGATGATATTTCTTCCAGATGCTGTTGATCTCGCTTTTAAATACGCCATCATCCACAGCTGTTTTGGTTTTAATACTCAACACATGAAATTGCGATGGATTGTATTGCAATACTAAGGGCCTGGTTGCAAACTGGTACATGTAGTAACAGAAATCTTTCACTACACCCTGAATAGTAACCTGGCGGCTGTTATTTAAGTGAATCACTTTCCCTATAGCTTCCTGCGGCGTACCTAAGCCCAGAGTTGCGAGTGCCTTTTCATTTACCAATATAAAATCAGAAACAGAATCGCTGATTGATGCAGGAAGGTTTTTACCGGCAATGATCTGCAGGTTCATATTGCTAACAAAATCAGCATCGGCTGCATAATAGCTTGCTTCTGTATTTTGTTCCTGGTTATTTTTTTTGATGGCACATTGCGCCGAGCTGCCACCAAACGGAGTGGATACCATCCCTGTTCGTTCCACCGATCTGTTAGCAGCAATATCGTTTTTCAGTAACCGGTGATCACCGTTCAAGGAAATATTATATATCTGCTCCCGGTTAAAATTTTCGTTATCTGTCGCCATGTATTTAAACTGGCTGTACAACGTTGCGGTAAGAAATATAAAAAGAGAAGTTGCAACAAACTGGATAACAACAAGGCTGTTTCGTAACCCCATCTTACCAAATGAAGCCGGACTGATTGTTCCCTTTAATACTTTTGCCGGCTGAAAACGTGAAAGTATTCTTGCAGGAATAAAACCTGCAAGCACTCCAATAAAAACGGCAAAGACAATGAACACTCCCCAAATAACAATTTTATTATCCACCTCCCAGGTAAACCAGTTTACATAACTGAACTGCTCCATAAGTTTCAGCATAATAAACCCCACTACCAGTGCAAGCAGTGCTACAAGAATTGCTTCACAGATAAACTGCCACACCAATTGATAACGTAATGCACCTGCAACTTTGCGTACACCTACTTCTTTTGAACGACTAAGTGAACGGGCCAATGTAAGATTCACATAATTAAACCCTGCCAGCAAAAGCAGTGCTAACGCAAAACCAAAATTCACTCCCAGGTCAAGCAGCGACTCTACATAAGAATTACCACGAAGATCATCAAAGTCGGGAGCAAGTTTAGTGATATACTGTTTTCTGAATTGAAACTTTTCTTTCAGTGAAAGTGATGCAGCCTGTTTATTTAATTTGGAAGCAATAGCTGTTAATGCTGCATCAAGGTTTTTATCTTGTATTCCCGGCTTGAGTAATACATAGGTAAAACCACTCAATGATGTAAGCACGGTATCTTTTGCTATCCTTTTGTATGTAGCCATTGAAACCATGATGTCGCTACGCAAATGCGTATTACGCTTGTAAGGTTTCAATACACCTGTTACTGTAAACTCACCATAATCGGGATGGCTGAGTGTTTTACCAACAGGATCAACTGTTCCAAAAAAAACTTCAGCTTTTTCTTTTGTTAACACCAATGTGTTTGGTTCAACAGGTCGTGTACCTTTTGCCAATTGAAAACCAAATATGTCGAAGAAAGCAGGTTCAACATAAATGCTGTTTACATCAATCGTCTTCAAACGGTTGTTTAACTGCCACCCAAAATCACGCACTACAAATGTTGATTGATCAATATAGGGATAGCCCTGTTTTAATTGTTCTGCTGCGGCAACCGGCGATAATGCATATTTTGTTTTTGTGCCGACATTATCCGTTACATCTGTAATAATCCTGAATGTACGATCGGGATAAGGATGAAAATTATCAAACTCATACGCACTCTGCGCCTGCATTAAACTAAGCAACGCAAAAGGAATAGCAAGCCCTAATCCCACGATATTGATAAAGGAGAACAATTTATTCCTCCACAGATTACGCCATGCTACTTTTAAAAAATTCCTGATCATCTGTTTAATTTATTCTGTTCGTAAACTTTTAACGGGGTTGGCCAACGCAGCCCTGATGGCCTGATATGATACTGTAAGCAAAGCCACTGCCACAATACCTATAACCACAGCAGCAAACAACCACCAGTTCAATCCTGTGCGGTAAGGATAATTCTGCAACCATTTATTTACTGCAAACCAGGAAACAGGAATGGCAATGCAAAGTGATATGAATACAAGTTTTAAAAAGTCTTTTGATAATGCAGTAACAATGGCAGATACTGATGCCCCCAATATCTTACGCACACCAATTTCCTTCAAACGTTTTTCGGCAGCCAGCACAGACAGTCCAAACAGTCCGATGCATGAAATGAATATGGTAAGGAATGCACCAAACAGCAGCATCTTTTTCCATTTGGCTTCAGCATCATACTGGCGCTGGTTACTTATATCTTTAAACTCGTAGCTATATGGACGAAGCGGTTGTATGCTCTTATATACTTTTTCAATGTAGGGTAATACGTTGGCAACTGATCCTTGTTTAATGCGCACTACCGCTAAATTCAACCTATCAACTTCTCCACGAAACATCTGCGGTTTTATTAATTCGTTTAATGAAGCATAATGATAGTCTTTTACCACACCCACAACAGTGTACTTCTTTTCGTTATACCAGAAATCAATCACCTGCCCTATCGGGTTCTTCCAGCCGGCTGCTTTTACAAATGCTTCATTTACGATTGCAGAAGAACTTGTATCAGATGAAAAGGAAGATAAAAAATTACGTCCTTGTATAACCGGAATTTTATAGACAGGCAGAAATTCGGGATCGATCCAGTCAGCAGTAAAACTGATCTCCTGCGATCCGTTTACTTTCGCCAACGTTTCATTATTCCCGTTATTACGAACAGCCACCTGTTCAATGCCGGGATTCTTCAACAACTCCTGTCGAAAAACAGGAAACTGGTTGTAGGAAATATTCGGAACAGTAAGTACATTCTTATCATTATAGCCCAGATCCTTTGACACAAGAAAATCAAATTGCCTGTACATAACTGTAGTGGCAATTATGAGCAGCGTAGCCAGTGAAAACTGCAATACCACCAATGATTTTTGTAAATAGTTTTTCCCGGAAAGCCTGAACCGGTTATACAACGTTTCCACAGGATTAAAACCAGACAATACCAATGCCGGATAAAAACCCGCCATAAAACCGGTAAGGAAAAACAAAGCCACATAACCCAGCAACAATTTTATATCAAACAAATAAACAAGTGACAATGCTTTGTTTGAAAGCTGGTTAAAGAACGGCATCAGTAGTTGTGCAATACCAAGTGCCAGCAGGAATGCAGCTAAACAAATAATGTACGACTCACCAAGAAACTGAAAGATCAATTGCCTGCGATCTCCACCCACTACTTTACGCACACCAATTTCTCTTGCACGTTTTAAAGATCGTGCAATAGTAAGGTTCACAAAGTTGATGCATGCAATAAGCAATACAAATAAAGCAATGCCTGTAAGAATATAAGAATACATCGGGTTGCTGGCATCGGACATACCGTTTGATGCGGTGTACTCCTTGCTCAAATGAATAGCAGTATAAGGTTGCAGCATGTATTCAGCCTTTGCTTTGTAATTATATTTTTCTGCAACCACTTTCATCATTTCTCTTGAATCAACAGCATAGAACTGCATCATCTTCTTTTCTGTTTGCTGCACATCGGCACCTGGCGCTAACACCACAAATGTGTTTAAAAAGAAATTGAACCAGTTCATACGATCAGTCAACTCATCAGAACGCACCGACAATTTTGTCAGCACCTGAAACTTGATGGAAGAATTTTGCGGACAATCTTTTGCCACGGCTGTAACAATATATGGTACAAACTCATCGTTTTGCTGCACCTGCAGGCTTTTCCCCACAACATCAGCTGATCCAAAGTACTTACGGGCAATTGTTTCAGATATTACAACTGAATGGGGTTGCTGCAATGCTGTTTTTCCATCACCATGTAATAAAGGGAACTGCATAACGGAAAAGAAATTACTGTCCACACTGTGTGTTTCCTGTCCTAATACCTCAGCACCTTTTTTTATATTTACATAATCGCCCTGGAAACGTACAAATGCAGCAATTTCAGGAATAGCAGATGCAAATGCAGGCCCATGAAAGCTGCCGGTGTTTCCGCTTTGCATCATAAGGCTTCCATCAGGCCCTGTTTGTTTACTTACAATACGATAAATATTGTTGACATTGGGCAGAAACCGGTCATAACTCACTTCATCTTTTGTATATAAAAGGATCAGCATTGCACAAGCCAGACCCATGCTTAATCCTGCAATATTTATAAGTGAGTATATCCTGTTTTTTACGAGGTTACGTAATGCTGTCTTAAAATAATTTTTGAACATCGGATGAAAGGTTTATTCTGTTCGTAAACTTTTAACGGGGTTGGCAATAGCTGCTTTAATTGATTGAAAACTTACTGTTAACAATGCAATTGTAACTACAGCAGCAAAAGGCAATACAAAATAAGACCAATGCACATTCGTTCTGAAAGCATAACCCTGCAACCAATTATTAACTGTCAGCCATGCTAATGGCACTGCTACTACAAATGCGATCAGTAACAGTACCGCAAATTCCTGGTAGAGCAGTTTTAAAATGCTGGGCACCGATGCACCCAGTACTTTTCTTATACCGATCTCCTTGTTACGTTGAACTGTTGTAAATGAAGCAAGACCAAACAATCCCATACAGGCTACTAAAATTGCAAGCGAAGTAAATAACCCGAATACTTGCCCGAAACGTTGATCTGCTTTATACTGTTGATCGAAATGATCATCCAGGAAAAAATAATCGAATGTATTACCTGGAAAAAATTTACTCCAGGTGCTTTTTACCTGTTCAACTGTTTGGCTTGCATTTGAAGCAGTTGTTTTAATAGACATGAAGCCACGTACATTCGGAATTAAACGGAAGATCAAAGGTTCAAAACTTTCTCTCAACGATTGCTGATGAAAGTTTTCAGTAACACCAACAATTGTATATTGCTCACCCCAGAAATCAATTTTCTTACCAATTGCATCTTCAGGTTTCTCTAAACCCAATTGTTCAAATCCTCTTTTATTGAAAACAACGGAATGTTCATCAGAACCAAAATCTTTCGAGAAGCTACGACCTGCAATCAGTTTTATACCATAGAGCTTCATATAATCATAATCCATCCCAATGATGCGGTATTGCTTTTGTGTGGACTCATCGGTACCAACAATTTTAATAGCTCCGGCATTCCAATCTACCGGCTGGCCGGGTATACTTGTTGAAATGGCTGTTCCTTTAACAGAAGTATGACTCTTTAATTCATCCCTCATTGCCGTCATGTTTTGCAAATAAGTAGAGTCCGTTACTACAATGGGGGGTCTTACAACCAATGTTTGATCGATATTAATTCCCAATGATTGCTTGCGCATGTATTGTATCTGCTTGTAAACAGTAAGTGTGCCGATCAATAAAAAAAGTGATGCGGCAAATTGGAATACCACCAATCCTTTTCTCAGCAAAGCCCCTTTGGTAGTAGCAGTCATTTTCCCTTTTAATACTTCAATTGGTTTAAACCCAGATAACACAAATGCCGGATATAAACCTGAAAAGAATGTACCTGTAAAAAACAATGCCGCTAAGCTGATCCAGAAAGCGGTTTTGGTAAACAACGAGAAACTAAGTTCCTGGCCTGAAAGTTTATTAAACGCTGGTATAGAAATAATAATGATGAGAATTGCAAGGATCAATGCGCAACAATTAAGCACTGCAGATTCAGAAAGAAACTGCAGGATAAGCTGCCTTCGTTGTGAGCCAACTGCTTTGCGGATGCCCACTTCCTTTGCACGGCTTACTGCACGTGCGGTTGCAAGGTTAATGTAATTGACCCATGCAATAACCGCAATAAAAAAGGCTATACCTAACAACAGATAAACAGTTTTGCCATCGCCGGTTACTCCGGGCTCCTGTATATAATGTGAATAAAGATGAATGTCTTTTAATGGTTGCAGTTTATAAACAACTGCAGCATTGAATCTCTTCATTTCAGCTGCAGTAAATTTTTCAGTTACAGGAATAAACTTTTTTTCCACTACAGCCGGATCAGCATCTTTACGAAGTAACAGGTAAGTAAGACAACCATCCCATGTCCAGGCTGTTTCAGGATTATTATCTGGTCCAACTATTTTAATATACGATGCATAGGAAAGAAGTATATCTGGTTTCAGTTGTGTATTAGAAGGAGCATCTTTATATACTGCAGTAATTGTATAATCTCTTCTCCGGTTTAGTTTTAATTGTTTGCCTATTACACTTGTAGTGCCATATAAAATACGTGCAGTGTTTTCTGAAATGGCTGCTGCAAATGGTTCAGTTAATGCTTTCGTTTTTGAGCCTTCAAGCAAAGGATATGTAAAAATGTTAAAGAAAGAACCCGATGCATAAAATACTTTCTCAATTTTGATCTGCCGGTTATTCACTTCTGTAATAACCTGCTCCCTTTGCACCAGTTTTACATAGTCTTCAATTTCCGGTATGGCATCTTTAAACGAATTGCCAACGGCATATGCGCCTGCCGCCCATTGGGTGCTTAATTTACCGTTGTCGTACCTGTCCTGTTGTACACGATAGATACGATCCTTATTTGTCTGAAAGTTTTCATAGCTCAATTCATAAGACACATACTGCAAAATCAGCAAACATGCAGCAATGCCAATTGCAAGGCCAACGATATTGATGCCTGCATATCCTTTTTGTTTTGTAATATTTCGCCAGGCGATTTTAAAATAATTCTTTATCATAATGGCAGGTTTATTCAGTTCGTAAACTTTTTACCGGGTTTTGCATAGCAGCTTTTACAGTATTAAAACTGATGGTGATATAAGCAATGGCGAGTGCTGTAACAGCAACAAGCAGAAACATCCACCACTCAATTGTAATACGATAAGGAAACGATTCAAGCCATTTGTTCATTGCCAGCCATGAAACAGGAGTAGCAATCAATACTGCGATGAACACCAGTTTTAAAAAGTCTTTTGAAATAAGAAAAGAAAGCTGTGGCACATCGGCTCCGAGTACTTTGCGTACGCCAATTTCTTTTACACGTTGCTGAATGATGAGCAACACCATTGCAAGCAAACCCAAACAGGAAAGCACGACGGCAATAACCGCCGCAATGCTAAACAGTATCGACATTACTTTTTCCTCTTTATACCAGTTGTTCACATTCTCATCAACAAACGATCCTTTAAATTCACGACCGGGTTCCAGCAATGCCATTTCTCGTTTTAAAGCATCCATCACAGCAATTCTATTCTGTGCATTTGTTTTAACGAAACAATACCGCACCGGCGTTTTCTTGCTTACGATCATGGCCAGCGGTTCTGTCTTCTGATGAAGCGAATACAAATGAAAATCGGGAATAACAGCTACAATATTCCAGGCAGGAGCCGAACTGTCAACAACAATCTGTTGCCCAACCAATTGCTTTTCTTTAAACTGTTTTGCCAAACTTTCTGTAACAATAACCTGCTGCATTGTATCAGCAGCATAACTGATGTCGATATCATTTCCTTCAATTGGTTTGATACCGAATGTTTTTAGAAAATCGAAATCGATGAAATTAATGTTTGTGCTGATCTCGCCTCCTTTATAGCCAAAATCACTACTCAATTTGGTTGTGCTTCTATCGAGCCCAACTCCAATGTTTATATGACTTCCTGATACAGCCAACACACCTGGGTTAGAACCAAGACGGGTACGCAGTTTCTCAATATTTTCCCTTCCATCGTTTGGTTTATGAAAAGGGATGCTTATAAGATATTCTTTTTCAATACCAAGATCAGCTGTTTGCAAATGTTTGAACTGTTTGTAAATAATAAATGTGCAGCTGATCATGATACAGGCAATTACAAACTGCATTACAATTAAGCCACTACGCACAAAACTTTTACGCTTTAAGGCCAGTTTTCCTTTTAATGTTTCCACTACTTTAAACTTGCTCATTAACCAAGAAGGATAGCCACCTGCTATGAATGATACCAACAGGAGTAAACCAAGTGCCAGTAATAAGAAAGACGGCTCCAGCATCATTTCACCTAAAGGCATGTTACTGGGGCTTTGCCGCTGCAGAACAACAAGTAGTATTTTTGAAGCTCCCATTGATAACAGAAAAGCGATCAAACAAAGAATAAAACTTTCGCTCCACAATTGTGTAAACAACCGTCCTTTTTCAGCACCTAAACATTTACGTACTCCAATTTCTTTACTACGTGTAAAGGCATTGGCAAGATTAATATTTACAAAGTTGAAGCAAGCGATAAGTATGATCAACAACCCTACAAGCAATACAACATACATTTCTGCTTTATTCACCGAACTACCCAACCCACTTATACGTGGGGAAAAATGCAGATCGGTTAAAGGCAGAAGCCTTGTAGCAAAGACATCGCCACGTTTATCGGGTTTTGCTCCGTCACGTTTTGCATTTTCATACCAGTAGTTAACCAGTTCTACAGGTAAACACATTTCCTTTGAGACTAGATCTGGATCATGATGAATTTCCAGTAAATTTAAGCATTTAAAAAACCATGCAAATGAAATTTTGGATTCCTTTGTTCCTGCAAAATATTTAAAAAAATCATGAGGC
>JAKFDY010000594.1:0-21028 GCA_036675885.1 Lacibacter sp.
CACATTCGACTGCATACCACCATCAGAAAAAGCAGGAAATTCTTCTGCTGCTGCATTCACAAATGTTTTTCCCGTATAAGCTAAGTAAGGAGTTGCTTCAGTTGGTGCAATAAAAGTAGCAGGGTAATGAATGTAAGAGCTTTTGATACCGGCAGGTTTAAAAATACGTTCCTCCAGGTTCTGCATGTACGACTTGCCGGTAATTTTCTCAATAATCTTCCCTAATAAAATAAATCCTGAATTAGAATAATCGTAACGCTGCCCAACATAACTCAGCGAAGGTTCCATTTCAATCACATAAGGCATTATATCATTCAAGGATTTTAACTGATTCCGTTCTGCTTCAAAATTTACATGCATCATGTAATTCCCAACACCCGAAGTATGTGTAAGCAGTTGCCTAACGGTAATGCTATCTGCTTTCTTTATTCTATACTCAGGCAGTATAGATGCGACTGTTTGGTTAATGGTTATATTTCCTTCCTGCACCAACTGCATAATAAGCGTTGCAGTAAAAGTTTTGCCCATTGAGGCAATATTAAAATTGGTGGCGATGCGGTTTGGCACTTGCTCCTCCCTGTTGGCATAACCAAATGCCTGTTGATAAAGTACTTCGTTATTCTTTGCAACAAGTACACAGCCGGAGAATTGTTTGGTTTCAATATACTGCTGAATGAGACTGTCAACCTTTAATTTTTTATCTGCTGAAAGCTGTGCAAAAGAATACTGCAGCCCGAATGCTAATAAGAAGATGATAAGTTTCATATGTTAAATGTACTCTCTCCTATATAGCGGCACAATCACATGAATATGTGAAAAGGACCTTTTACAAGATCCCCTTCGCAAACCAACCGCTGCCGATAGTAGCAAATGAGTTATTGGTAGCTGTATGTAAACAGTACAGGGATAGTACTTCGGTTGTCTTTATAAAGTTTTGTTGCAGGGTAACCATCTGCATCATAGGTATATTCAAATGTATTTGTTTGATACAACTCTCCATTAGCTGCATAATGTCTCATACGCCCTGGATTATTTTTCTGAAAAATAACTGATGGCAGATATACTGTTCCAGGAAAAGATATATCCGGGTTTTTAAACTGGTCGTATTGATCATAAAACGTACTCCCGTTTAATAGAAAAGGACTTTCGTTTGTCATCTTTAAATAGTACATCATCCGCTTTACGTTTCCATCAGGATAGTATTCGAATGTCTGCTTCGATTCTTTTGGCTGATCGATATCCGGCTGACTGAACTTCTCTCTCCATTCGATCAATTGCCCCTTACTGTTATAACTGTAGTTAATAATAGAAATCTCACTTCCCATCGGGCGAAAACTTTTTACAACTTTTACCTGTTGACCTTCTGTTTCATAAAAGACAGAACCACCTTGTGATGAAGCTGTGCTAATGATGCCATCGATATAAAAATAATTCACCGACATAGAAGATGTACCGTTTCCATTTATAAACTGTAGTGTATGGTTTGTCAGAAGTTTATTCGAATCATAAGTAAATGAGCGAAAATCGGTTGGTGATGAAGAAATTTTGGTGACTTGTTTTAATGATTGCTGCGGTTGAGTTGTTGGTTTCTTGCAGGAAACAAGTAACACTAAAATAATCCAAAAGCTGATGCAGGTGTAACGCATATAATTTCATTTACAGGTTAAGAATAATTTTGGTTAACGATAAGTTGCCACATAACGACACAAATCTATTTTCAGATCGCTTGTGCGGAATAGATACTCACCAAACAACTGCCGGCCGGCATTGATCGTAATAAAAATGTATGTATCATTTGTAGGAATATATAAAACCTGTGTTGTACCTCCTATCCCATCACCTTCGTGTCCATAAGTAATGGTTGGTACTGCTTTGTTGTAACTCCCAAAATACTCAAGTCCCAAGCCATAGTCAGGCTCCGTACTTTCTTTTCCCTGTATCCATGTACGCATTTCCTGTAATGAAGCGGCACTAATGATATTACCGTTGATGAGTGCTTCCATAAATCGGATCACATCAGTTCCGTTTGCTGCAATACCGCCGTAACCTTCCAATCCTTTTGCAATGGTATTGTTCCATTTGGTTGCATTTTCGAGCTGACCATTATTGTAACGTTCAAAATAGTAATTGGGGAAACCAAGCTCCAGCATTTTTGTATCAGAGATATGATAGTAGGTTTTTGTAAGATTCAATGGCAGCAGAATTTCTTCCTGCAAAACCTGTGCATAGGGTTTGTTGCTTGCTTTTTCTACAACCCACTGTAACAATGTATAACCGCTGTTACTATAGAAAAAATCTGTACCTGGTTCAAATAAGGCGGGCTTATCATAAATGAATTTTATTTTTTCTTCAAGACTAAGCACAGTAAATGGATTGTTGAGTTGAAACAGCTGAAAGGATGGCTCTACTGTATGATTCCTTAATCCACTGCTATGATTCATCAATTGACGAACAGTGATCTTATCTCCATTTGCAATATGCCTTAGTATATCCTGTGAAATAAAATCAGCTATCAGTGCATCAAGATTCAGCAAGCCCTTCTCTTTTAACCGCAATGCAACAGTTGCCAGGTAGGTTTTTGAAATGCTGTAAACCCATGCGGCCATATTATCCGACATGGCTGTTTTTGTTTCAGGTTTTGCATACCCACCGTTTGTAATATACCAGCCATCGGCATTCTTCACCATTACCTGTGCACCGGGTACACCTTTGGCAATATGTTTATTCAGAATAAAATCGAGACTGTCTTTCATTGGGTGATGTTCATTTTCCGGTAATACACCGGCAACCGGAGTAACGGCAGTGCTATATACATCCTGTCGACAGGAAGCTAAAAGAAATAAACAAGCTGTTGCAGCAACGATCGAAATATATTTCATGATCATTCAATTAATAAGTTGAGAGTGTTAATTATTTTTTTGCTGAATATTTTACACCCAGCAGGAAGAAAGAAGAAGGCAACGGTGTAAGATCAGGTGTGTACTTAAACAATGCATTTAACTGGTAAGAAACATAAGGTGTGAATCGGCCTTTGGCTGTTTCAATTCCACGGTAGCCAATGCTTACCTGTGCAGGCACCTGTACAACTGCTTTGATGGATTTGCCTTCAACCCATTCAGTACCGTTCCATTTCAACGGCTTTGATGGATAAAATGAAAATTGATAACCGATACCGGCTCCAATACCTAATTCAATTTTCTTAGCAACAAGAGGTGTATAGTTAAATAACAGTTGTGTAAACAAGGCATCACCTTGCTGCAGATGCCGGTTATAACCTAACCTCAATGTTAATCCAATACTGTTTTTTACATTTAATGGCTGATGCACACCCGGCATAAAAACAGGTTGTGTTCCTTTTAATTTTGCTTTGAGGAAGGGGGCATAATAAGTTTGCACTCCTGCTGCTATCTCATACCCAAGCGGCTTTGTATGTTGCTGGGCTGAAAGACTGGATGCACCTATCGTAAAAAGAAAAGAAAGAATGATGATAAGGTTAAATTTCATGATAAGGTTTATTTGCTGCAAAGCTTCCAAATAAAAAACACTCTTACAACCACATAACAATGTGATAATAAGAGATGTGATCTTTCAATTACACCTCTTTAATGACAAGATTTAACTCATGCAGCTGATAAAACCGACAGGCGGTTTTGTTCAACCTGCTTTAGTGTGTTCTCGATTTGCAAAAAATGACGTTGTTCATGTGCAATAAAGAAACGGAAGGTATCGCCGAGTTTCAATTTAATGAGTTTAGTCAGTGAAATAGGAATACGGTTGTAATCAAGATTAGCAGTACGTGCAATCTGCAAGAGGTTAAGCAAATGATGTTGGTGATTGATAAACTCATTCAACATTGCCACAACATCGGGTTGAGCAGAAGGAACAGCGTTGGCAGGTGCTTTCATTTTACTTTTAATGGTCTTATCTTCTGTTGGTTTCATGAGGTTAGTAAAATAATTACCAAGCCAGCCGGGTGTAAAGTTTTGGTTAGGCCCCGATTGATTGAGATGAAGCTTTTCTTCTATTGCTGTGATGTAGTAGCGGGAATAGATGTTCAAATGCTCCAGCACCTGGGCCACACTCCATTTACCAGGTTGGGGTTGCTGTGTAAGCAATGTTACATTGGTATTTTGCAAAGCAGTGCATTGCAGGAGTATTTCACGTACATCGCTTTGTAAAAGTGCGAGCAAGGTATTGCTGTTGATCTGTTTCATGCTTCTGAATTTTATACAAATTTCAACTGAAGCAACAACATGATTGTTGGTAAAAACCAAGATTTCTGAAGCAGGAAAAAAATCAGAGTTTAACGGAGCCCAGCAGCTTGCTGAAATTAGTGGCATCCATGCCGAGATAAGAAGCAATGTATTTATGTGGCACAAGGTTGAGAATATGCGGACTTCGTTGCAGCAGTGTCCTGAATTTTTCTTCGTTGGTAAAACACTGCAATTCGATATGTCGTTGCAATGCACCTTTCAACGCATAGGCTGTTGCCTTGAATAATAATTGCTGAATAGCCGGAGAAGACTTTACCATCTGGTCAACAGCATCATACGAAATTCGCAGGAAGCGGCTGGCCGTTAATGTTTCAAGAAAATATAAAGATGAAGTTTGTGTAAGAAAACTATCTGCTACTCCGCTGAAAGAAGGAGGATAGGTAAATACAATCGTGGCTTCTTTGTTACCATCTCCTATGTAAAAAGCACGCTGCAATCCTTCCAATACAAAATAAAGATGCCGTTCTGTTTCACCAGCAGCCGTAAGAATTGTTTTCCGTTTAACCGTTAACGGTTGCCAGCCAGATGTAAAACGCTCCAGCTCCGCTACAGGAAGTGGATAGATCTGTTGAACAAATTGTTTCAGCAATTCAATTTCCATCCTGTTAAAGGTAAGCAATGCCTGCTGTTGCAAAAAACGGATCAGTTATTTTCGGGATTGGCTGTGCAGTTGATCAACAGGTAACCAAAACCGGTGCCTGTTGGAACAACATAGATATGAGCCCACATTAAGTCGTTCATAAAAAATGATTTTAGTAATGATATAAACGAAACTGATGTGAAGATAGATTGCAGTTACCCCGAAATCAATCGCATAACTGTGTGAATTGAGGAAGCTGCCGGTTGAAATGATGTGATAAGGGCTAAAAACACAAACGCCCCTGCAAGGAGGGGCGTTTAAATCAATGATAACGTTAGAGTAATTTATCCTTAAATGCTTTTGCTACTGCTTCGCTTTTTGAATTTACGTGAAGTTTCTCGTAGATCTTTTTAATATGGCTGCGAACAGTATCAATGGAAATAAACATTTCAGAAGCGATCATCTTGTAACTATATCCATCAACCAGCAATTGCAATACCTGTTTCTCACGTTCGCTTAAATTATAATCTTCGTTTTGAGAAGTATTGATTTGCGAAAACATCTTTAGCACCTGCGAAGCAATGGATGCTGTCATAGGAGCGCCACCACTGGCTGCGTCCTCAATATACTCAAGCAGTTTGGCCGGAGGTGTTTTTTTCAGCACATAACCGTTAGCACCATTACGCACAGCTTCAAATACATTCTTATTATCATCAAATACAGTGAGCATTAATATCTTCACCTCGCTATTAACCGCTCTTATTTTTTTTAATCCTTCAATACCATTAGTACCGGGCATATCAATATCCATCAGGATCACATCAGGTTTCCAGGCTTCTACTTCATCGGTTACGTTGTCGCAATTTTTATAGGAAGCCAATACTGTAAATCCATCACTCCCATCAATCAGCATTGTAAGACCTTCACGCAGCTGCGGATTATCTTCATACAGCATTACTTTTATCATGTTGTTCTTGTTTATACAAATTTACTATTAACCCCGCCACTGCCAATCACATAAACATGTGCTTGTTCATCAGAACCCTCGTCCGCCTGTCATCACAGCATATGCTTTTGGTACAAATCTGCGTAATACACTGCCCATCCAAATACAAAAACAAAGTGTAATGAACGGCACAAGCAGGTAACAAAGCAAACGGTAATACGGAATCATTGCGCCATTCATTAATGCCCACTTCATAACATAAGGCAACAAAGGAACATGCAAACCAAAAATGAAAAAGGAAAAACCACTGGTATAATTAAACCATTCTTTACTCGTGAACCATTTGATCACTTTATCGGCCCCAAACCACATCGTCATAATACCTGCAAGAACAGATAACTGGTGAATGATGATGAGCGGAGTCCATGATGACCACACATTGGGTTCAAGTTCAAATGCCATGAATGTCTTTACAACAGATAAACCAACGAAAAGTATCAGCGCCAAACCAAGACTGAACCATTTTGGTTCTGTTTCAATGGAGAAATTCTTTTTCTGAATCCACACACCTAATGAAAAGAAAAACAACCCCCGAAAATCAAGTAACGGCACATTTACTACTGTTACAAAAAACAAAAGGAATGTAAACGGCAGCCAGATATAAGGAATTTTTATAACCAGCCAGCGTATAGCAGGATAACACAGGTTGAAGAAAAATAACGCCATGATAAACCATAACTGGTAAGAGATGGGCGCAAGTGTTAAACGCTCAAACATACCGGCCCAACCGATAGCAGTGTACGGACGGTTATCGCCCAACTGATCAATACCTGATGCTTCAACCACATTTGCTGTATAGGGAAACTGTTGTAACAAAAATGTGAACAGAAATCCAAATGCGCTCCAGATAAAATAAGGAATGATGAGTGTGCGGAACCTGTTTTTTACCTGCTGCCCGTAAGAACGATGATCGTACGCAGCATATAAATAACCGGAGATCATAAACAACATCGGAATACGAAAACGCAGCAATCCATTGGCAATAAAGTATTCAAAAAAAGTGGTGAAGGTAAGCGGCTCTTCTACTGTGCTGTAAGGTGCGAGATAAGTGTTATTCAAATTATATCCATGCACATACACCAGCAGTGCAATACACACAAACGTAAAAAATCTGAATTTCTGACTGAGTGAACGTGTCATTACAGTTAATTAAGTGGTACTGTTAATCGCACTTCAGTTCCCTCTCCTGCTTTTGATGTGAGTTGAAGTTTACCATGCAACGCATCGGTACGCTTTTGCATATTACCCAATCCATTTCCGCCATCGGCTGCTTTAACATCAAAGCCAACCCCATTATCTTTCACCAGCAAAATAAGTTTCCTGTTTTCAACAAACACATGCACAATTGCTTTGCTGCACTTTGAGTATTTGGCTGCATTATTTACAGCTTCTTTAAAGATGAGGAAAAAATCTCTGCGTCCTTCCATATCGATCTTTGCCTCATTTACTTCTTCACCTGCTTTAAACTCAAGATCAATTTCTTTTGCTTCAAATACATTGGTTGCAAACTCACGCATGCGTGCTACCACTTTTTGCATGGTATCATTGGCAGGTTTAATGGCCCACACAATATCATCCATAGCTTCCATCATCCGCTGACTGTTATCGCTGATCTTATTGATGTATTCACCCGTCTTTATTGCATCAGTATTCAGCTTTGCTTTGGCCATTGAACTGAGGATATTAATGGTGCTGAGTGTGCTGCCCATATCATCGTGCAAGTCACGTGCTACACGATTACGGATTCTTTCAACAGCAATTAAGCGGTTAAGACGAAGCCTGTGCATACTGTAGGCAACCAATGCCACAATTAATAACAGTGTTGCCATAAACCAACGTGTTCGCCAGAAAGGAGGTTTAATATAAATATGTAAACTGCTGATGTTTTTCGATTCCATTCCATCGAGGCTTTCTGCTTTTACTTTGAAAATATAATGACCAGGTGCTAATGCGGTAAAAGGAACAGATAAACGATCGGCCCTTATCCAGTCTTCATGCAGGCCCTCCATTTTGTAATAATAAATAAATTTTTCCCTGTTCTTAAAATCAAGACAGGCAAAGCTGATAGTGAAATTATTCTGATCAGGCATCAACCTTACTTCAGGTAAACGTTGTAACGAATCGAGCAACTGGTATTGATTGCCCAATAAAAAATCAGTTAATGTTACATCTGGTGGTGGGCTGCTTCTTCGAAACACATCCGGTTTAAAAAATAATAAACTGTTTACACCTGCAAACATTACAAATCCTTCACTGCAGATATAATCAGCTTTATCTGTTACTTCACCCATTAGAATGCCATCCTTGCTGCCATAACTTGTAAATCTTTTTCGTTTATGATCGTAGCGTGAGAGGCCTTTGTGTGTAATGATCCAGAGATACCCGTTTCTATCGAGCCGTAAACGTTTAATAGAATTTGAAGGCAAGCCTTCACGCCAGGTAACCTGTTGTACTTTACCGGTTTTTTTGTTGATAATATTTAAAGCTTCTGTTGATGCATAAATGATACTGTCGTTCAACTGTTCAAGATCACTGCAGGTATTGGCGAATAACTGACCATCGCCTTCTCCGGTAGTATAATGTTGTTCGATTCTATCTGTAACAGTGTTGATAGCATATACACCTTTATCCTGTGTGGCAACCCAAGCCCAGCCCTGTTTGTCAATTAATATTTTGTAGATGATGGCACCTTGTCCAAGATCAAGCACAAGTTTGTAATTGGTTCCATCATACTTAATAATGCGACCGGCCTGTGTACCAAACCACAATTTATTTTGATTGTCTTCAACTATATAACGGATCGTACGCTTATCAAAAATTTCAGGACGCTGATATTCTGTTTTACCCGTTGCAGGATCGTAGATCATTAACTGGCCGTTCTGGCAACCAATAAATATTTTTCCTGTTGCTTTTTGTTGGCACATGCTCCATGTTAAGCGATAGTTGGTTTCAGTGATCTCGTCCATGGGTGGCATAGCCTTGTAGATCGGCGAAGGATAAGGTTTGAAATTCTTGTCGAGTGTCATGATGCCCTTTCCCCAGGTGCTCAACCAATAATCACCATTCTGCAATTCCATCAAATCAGTTACACTATAGTAACCCGGCAAATTCGATAAATAGATATTAGTAATGTCAGTAGAAAAAGCAGACATGTAATACAAACCCTGATCGGTAGCTATCCATAACACACCATCCATGTCTTCAAACAACTGGTTGACCGACCCATAACGGATGCCATAATTATCGAGGTACTGTGTGCGGTGAAGCTGAAAATTTTTATTGATCGCATCGCTTCTGTTATCAAGACTATAGAGGTTGCCCAATCCGTATATCCATAAAATGCCGCTCTTTGTCTGGTAAAAACTTCTTAGCTCGGCGTATGAAGTATTAACACCTGCAAGACCTGCTGTATCATTCAATGGATATTTTCCCGTTGCATCAAAACAATGAAACTGTTGTGAGCCTGCCCAGTTAAATACCCAATGCCTGCGTTGCTGATCAATATAAAAATCAGAAACACTTGATTGCACTTTCTCATTGTTCAGCAACGCAAGGTTAGCAGGGTTATAGTTTTTGCTCCACATTTGCCTGCTCGCTTCATCATACACACTCAGCCCGCTATCGCAAACTATCCAGTATTGTTTTTTGAGTTTATCATGAAATGTGTTGAATGTGGCTTTCCAGTTCTTCGGTAAATTATTAAGCGGCGTATTCTCCGTAAACGCATTCACCGTTTTATCATACCGCAATATTTTTCCGTAATGATGAATATTAATATATGTTTCGCCATAAGCATCCTGCCACATCCTGAACTCTGAACGTGGTGGCATTGTTGCTGATGTTTTAACAGGCACTTTACGATAACTGTAAGTAGAAGGATTAAAAATGCCAAACTCCTTAACTGAATATGCCGCCAGCCACATGCTGTTACTATCGGCCGGTAAGATCTGGTTAACTGTAACTGTTGGTAACGGATCACCTTTTGTACCATCAGGACTGAAAGTAACAAACTTGGCACCATCAAACCTTTGCACACCATTACTGCCACCCACCCAGATGTATCCTTTCTTATCCTGGTAAATACTGAAGAGAACATTTGATTGCAGACCAATACCATCATCGGTACTTATCCGGTTGAATGCATAAGAAAAACGTTGTGCCGAAAGTGGAAGCACAGCAAGTACGAAAAAAACAAAGGATACAATTACTCTCATGCGGTTGTTACTTCTTCAAATGTAAACAACCGTTTCAATATTAAGCAACCCCGGCAGTAAAACCACATGATTATGTGATGCCTTTGCTGTAACCAATTTAAAATGCAGCCGCAGCAAGGCTTTCAGCCGGTTAGTTACAATGCATTTTTGCAATCTCAACATGTTTATGCGATTGTTTTCGCCTGTTCCATGATGCATCTTTGTATGGTTAAACTAATCATCAAAAAGGCTGCAAAGCCAAAAACCTTATTATCATGAAACAATTATTCAGTCTATTCATCGGTGTGCTTACAATGGCCACTGTAACAAACGCAGAGAACATTACAAGAGAAGTGGATTTAACCGCTTCTGTTTACAGTATTGAGGTAAGCGACGACATTAATGTTGTGCTTACACAAAGTACCGATGCAAAACTTCGCATCACCGGCGAAGCGAAAGACAACAAAGCAGTATTGCTTGATCAGAAGAATGGTCGTGTGCGACTCCTTAGCAAAAAAAGGTTCACTTAAAAACAGGGTTACAGTTTATGTGCCTGTACAGAACTTGCGCAAGCTCGTTATCAACGGAAAATCTTATGTACGCAGCAATGGTGTTATTGCATCAAAAAACTTACAGGTAACACTTGCAGGCGAAGCGAAAGTGGAGATCAATAACCTGGGAGACATTGTGTTTGATGCTGACCAGGATATTGATCTGTAGATTAAAAAATGGCACACAACATACAACAGGCAATAATCGTCAGCAACAACAAATGACAACCATCTGCCCCTTGCAGATGGTTTTTGTTTTACGCCAAAAACGGTTTATTCATAGTTTGCTACAGTTCACTCAACAATATCTGCTGTTCACATATTTATGCTATTGTGCAGGCTTATACGCAGTATATATTTGTTCTGTGATTGATTGATCACAAAAAAAGTCTCGACATGAAAAAAGGTATATTAATCGTAACAGTACTGGCGGCCTGGTTCCTGGTAAAGAATCCGGAGTATACGCAACTGGTAAAAGGGAACAATACAGCCCTTCCGGAAAAAGCGCTGCTGTTTGCAAAAACAGTGAAGAAAGACCTGTTTCAATTTACTACCGTTCATTTGCCCGAAGTAAAAATAAAAACAAACAATAGCAAGCATAAAACACAATCCTGCTTATTGCAGGTAACCAATGGTAAACATTTGCATAACCATGAACCCTTATTGATCGTAAACGGCCTTTAAAAAACACTTCTTCGTTATTAGTCACACCTATAATTACTTCAGTCTAATCTGGAAAGACACAGCCGCCCCGTAAGGCGGCTTTATCGTTTGCGTAAACAAATTTTTTCAACCCTTCAATTCTTTTTACCTTTCGCTCCACGATTGCCTGCCTTAAAACAGGATTACTATGTCATTTTCACATGCAGCAAGGCTGCAACAGTTTAAGAACCTCGTAGGGATCAGGTTTCAACTCTACAACAGTTTGTTTACATCGCTTCCGTTTCATCGTATTGAGCGGACAGGTATTTTATTGTCTTTACTACTCAACAACAGTGAAGATGGGTATAAGAAAAAACTCAGTCCGGTTGAGATACTTGAAGATTTCTTTACCCGTCATACTGTGTATCAGAAAGAACAGGAACAGATCGATCTGCTCTTTCGCTTTGTGCAATATGCCGAGCGCCAGATTGTGTTGTTTGATGCGTTGGAAGATGCTTCGTTTCGTGAAGTGAACGATATGCAGGGCTCTGGTTCGTTGAAACAACTCTTTAACGAAGTGCAAATAAAGCACAAAGAAAAAGAGCTGGAACAAAAGCTGAACGATTACTGCATCCGTTTGGTACTAACGGCACACCCTACCCAATTTTATCCCGGTTCGGTGTTGGGTATTATTCATGATCTGTCGAAAGCTTTGGCCGATAATAATGCAGGACTCATCAATACCTATTTACAACAGCTGGGCAAAACGCCTTTCTTAAAAAAGCAACGCCCTACTCCATATGATGAAGCTGTGAGTTTGATCTGGTATTTAGAGAATGTATTTTATACAGCTGCAGGCAAAATTTATACCTCTATCAAAAATCAATTACAGTTAGGTATTGATTTTAACCAGCCATTGATCCGCATGGGTTTCTGGCCCGGTGGCGACAGAGATGGTAACCCGTTTGTAATAACAGACATTACATTAAAAGTAGCAGCGCTGTTACGTGGCTCTATCATTAAATGTTATTATTTAGAAGTGCGCCGTTTAAAACGCAGACTCACTTTTACCGGTGTAGATGTTTTACTCGCAGGGCTCGAAAAGAAATTGTATGATAATATTTTTATTCCCGGTCATACAACCAGCTTAAGCAAAGAAGAAGTACTCGCTACGCTGTTTGAAATCAGAAGTATTCTTATTCACCAGCACAATGGTTTGTTTCAGCAATCGGTTGAACAGCTTATTAACCGTGTGCAGTTATTCGGTTTGCACTTCGCTTCACTCGATATTCGCCAGGATAGCTCAGTACACAAACAGGTATTGGCAGCTATTGCAGCAAAAGACAGCAGTGTTGCTTTTCCTTATTTACCTGCCTACAAAATCAACCCGGAAAATAAAGCCACTGATGAACTGGTGAAAGAAACACTGGATGTAATGAAAAACATCCGCACCATTCAACATGCAAATGGTGAAGATGGTTGCAACCGTTACATCATCAGCCAATGTACCAGTGCTGAAAATGTAATGGAAGTGTTTCAACTGTTAATGCTTAGCGGATGGAGCAAAGAAGTATTGCCGATTGACATTGTGCCTTTGTTTGAAACAGTGGACGATCTGCAACATGCTCCGGCAGTGATGAAAGAGTTGTATGAAAACGAAGTGTATAAAGACCACTTACTGCAACGCAAGAAACAACAAACCATCATGCTTGGTTTTAGTGATGGCACAAAAGATGGCGGTTACCTCATGGCCAACTGGAGTATTTTCAAAGCTAAAGAAGAACTCACCCGCATTTCGAGTGAGTATGGATATAATGTTGTGTTCTTTGACGGGCGTGGCGGCCCTCCTGCACGTGGTGGTGGTAAAACCCATCGCTTCTATGCATCAATGGGTAAACAAATTTCCAATAAAGAAATTCAGTTGACTGTACAGGGACAAACTGTTAGTTCCAATTTTGGCACACACGATTCGGCACAGTTTAATATTGAGCAATTGCTCAATGCAGGTATCAGTAACGATCTGTTCTCTTCTACCAAAGCGTTGGAGAAAAACGAAGAAACATTAATACTTGAAGTGGCGAAGAAAAGTTTTGATGCTTACGTTGAATTGAAACAGCATCCTTACTTTATGCAATACCTGGTTGATGTGAGTCCGTTGAAATATTACAGCGATACCAATATTGCCAGCCGTCCTGCAAAGCGTGGTGGTTCTGCACGTCTTGAACTGAAAGATCTCCGTGCTATTCCATACGTAGGTGCATGGAGCCAGATCAAACAAAATGTAACTGGTTATTATGGTGTGGGCACAGCGTTGAAAGCATTAGACGACCAGGGGCGTTTTGCTGAAATAAAACAACTGTATCAAAACTCGCTCTTCATTAAAACACTCATGGACAACTGTGAGATGGCGATGAAGAAATGTTTCTTCCCGTTAACTGAATACCTGCGTGATCATCCGGTGTATGGCGAGATATGGCAGAAGATCTACAACGAATATGAACTCACGAAGAAATATGTATTACTGCTGAGCGGTAATACTGAGTTAATGGAAGATTTCCCGGTTGAACAATTATCCATTCAAATGCGTGAGCGTATTGTGATGCCACTCATCACCATTCAGCAATATGCTATTGCCAAATGCAGGGAGATGAATGAACGTGGACAACAATCGCCACATAAAGCAGCATACGAAAAACTCATCATCCGCAGTTCGTTTGGAATTATTAATGCGGCGAGGAATTCGGCGTAAGCGATCGTGTTTAGAGATATTTAAAAATCGTGCACAGGTTGTGCACGGTTTTTTTTGTGAGTATTGCGTAATCAACAACCTAAAAAGCCCAGGTGGCAAGTAAGGGAAAAGAGCTAATTGGAAATTTCATTTTTTGTAGGAGTTGCGTATATTACGATATTGTAAGCCATGCTAAAATCAGCTTCGTAATGAAATTCATCAGACTAATTTTCACTTTTCCTTTGAGTCTCTTTTTGACTCATTGCCAATCTCCGACTGACCAAATAAACGAAGCTTTTAAAACTGTTGACAAATCGCTGGAAAAATCGAATAGTGTGTTAAACAATTCTATTGAAGGACTTTATTCGACAATAAATTCTAACCGACAAAAAAATCAACAATTAGCTTTAAAAGCTGACTCAATATATCTTGCGACCAGCGAAGCAAATAACTTTATTGACAGTTTGAAGCTAACTATGCGTTTTCAAGATACATCAGGTACCAATCTTGATTTAGCAACGAAACTTTTTGTTTTTACAAGTACAGGAGACGACTTGGCAAAAGTGTTATTGAAGGTTTATGCCAACACAAACTCCTATAAGATTAGCAGTTCAAAAAGACAAGAACTTGACAGTATGCTACAATCATTTAGAGAAATTCAAAGTGATAAACAATGGACAAAGAAATATTTTGAAGCGACCCCAATAGTTGCGGCCATAACAATTTTAAGTAAGTTTCAAAACGACTGTACTAATGCTGCAACTTTTACCTTGGACGATATTAAAAAGCAATTGGTAGACTAATCATTCAGGCGCAAGCATCTGCTTGTGCCATAAAACTCTTAATTGGTATCAAAACTTTATCAATCCTACCTCCGCCACGAAAAAACACTCCACACATTTTTATCTACCGATCTGCTGTACCTGACGGCACAAAGAAAAATCAGCGAATCAAAAAAGGATTACCTGATCTTGTTTTGTTGAAGTAACTTGTTTTATATACAATGTCATCGCCGTGGTTCGTATCTCACGAGCCATTGATAAAACGGCTCAAAAAAATCAGGTAAGCTGCTGTGTTTGTACTTGCTATTATATCAGAAAGATTTGTAAAAGAGTTTTATCTTGAACCAAGGCTTGTTAGGTTCGTGAGACATGAACCCCGGCGACCTTACTGTAACATCTTATGCATACAACAGCAGCGATCATCCCCCAAATCAATCTTGATCTGATTCAAACACTGGCAATTGCCTGTGTTATTTTCTTAGCAGGCATGTTGCTCAAACGGAAAATAAAAATTTTTGAACGGCTCAATATACCGTCTGCTGTTTTAGGCGGATTGCTTTTTGCTGCTTTCAATCTTATTGTACACGACCGGTTCCTGAATATCCAGGTGAATACGTCCATGCAATCGTTGTGCATGGTGCTTTTCTTCACGTCCATAGGAACCAGTGCAAGTCTTGCTTTATTGAAAAAAGGAGGCAAACAGGTGATGGTGTTTCTCGTTATTTCATCGGCATTTTGTGTTATTCAAAACCTTGTGGGGATAGGTGTTGCCAGCTTATTTGGTGTATCGAAACTATTTGGTGTTATGGCCGGTTCAGTAACATTGGTTGGCGGGCCTGCAACCGGATTGGCGTTTTCACCCTTGTTTGAAGAAATGGGTTTAAAAGGCGCTGAAACAATTGCCATTACATCTGCCACATTCGGAATTGTTTGCGGAGGATTGCTTGGCGGACCTGCAGCAACATTCCTGATTCAGAAATTCAAGTTCAGGACGGAGACACAAAAAATTATTATAAGGGCTGAAAGAGATTGGGCTGAAACAGATGAAACACTTGGCGTTGATATTACA
Source organism: Lacibacter sp. (assembly GCA_036675885.1). GTDB lineage: Bacteria > Bacteroidota > Bacteroidia > Chitinophagales > Chitinophagaceae > Lacibacter. The sequence continues at coordinate 15,826 of JAKFDY010000594.1, forward strand.
CATGAAAACTCAGGTTTTACAATAAGTCTTGTCAACATCATTATCATCATGGGTTTGGGAACTGCTGTGAGTTTTTTTATTGCAAAATCAGGTATCACACTCCCGGCATATATTGGTGCTATGATTGTGGGAGCTGTCGTCAGGAACATCAACGACAAAAAAGAATGGATGATCCTGGATCAGAAAACAATTGATTTTGCCGGAGGCATTGCATTGAATATATTTCTTACAGTGGCATTAATGGATTTAAGATTATGGGAACTTTTTCATTTGGCATTACCGCTTTCAGGAATACTTTTAGCACAGGTGATTGTGGTTATTTTATTTGCACTCACCATCACCTTTGTGGTGATGGGAAAGAATTATGAATCGGCTGTTATGTCAAGTGGCTTTATTGGATTTATGTTGGGAACTGTTGCAAATGCAATGGCTGTTATGAAAACGATTGCAGATAAATATGGCCCTGCACCACGGGCCTTCCTCGTTGTCCCTTTAGTGGGCGCTTTTTTTATTGACTATATCAACGCACTTGTTATAACAGTATTCGCAAATTTTTTGAAGTAAAGGAATCTCTTCACAAAATAAAAATATGGCGATAACCGGGTTGCTTAACTTAATAAAACTATACACTATGCGTTAACAGTTTTTTCTTCCACCACTTTTTTTAAGCCTTGCAAAACTGTATTCCAGTTTTCTTCCGAATGAGCTTTCATGTTTTCATCAGGAATATTTTCCTGTAACACCGTAAGATGAACATTTCCATCTTCTCCAGCCAGTTGATATGTAATAATTACATAGTTCTCCGGTTGATCTTCTATACCAGACATTGAACTCCAATAATCATATTTTATCAGTTTATTTTTTTCTACTTCCAGAACCGTGCCTTTGTCTTCATACGTTTTCCCTTCCCACTCTCCAGTAAATTTAATCGGGCTTCCTGCTTTCCAATCTGTTGAAGTATTTGTACCAAAGAAATATTGTTTGATTATTTCCGGTTTGGTTAATGCATCCCACACACTTGAGATGGAAGCATGTATATGAACACTGGCCTGCGCTTTTATATTGCTTTTCATAATCTTAGGTTTTATGCACAATATGCACAAAATATAATGCCAAACAGCAGTTTATAAAAGAAAGCTTCCCCGTGAAAGATGAAATAAACAGAGATTAGAGCAAAGAAGAGATTGAACTTTTCCATCAACGCCGGCAAAACTATCTGCAAGATCACGGCGAAAGTTACACTTCAGAAGATTCGTTAACTGCCATTCAAAAAGCAAGAATATAAATTTCAGTGTCTCCCTAATCCCAAACTCCTGAATCCTAATTCCCCTCCCCTCGCTCCCAACTATTTCTGTATTTTTGCCCGTCTTAAAAAAGCACTATGAGTAAAGTACAAGTCGGGTTGGTGCAAATGAGCTGCACAACCAATAAAGAAGAGAATCTGCAGAAAGCCATTGCCAAAACAAGGGAAGCGGCGGCCAAAGGCGCACAGATCGTTTGTTTGCAGGAGTTGTTTACATCGCTTTATTTCTGCGATGAAGAGAACTATGATAACTTCCTGCTGGCCGAAGCTATTCCCGGTCCGTCAACAGAGGCTTTGAGTGCTGTGGCGAAAGAACTGGGCGTGGTGATCATTGCCTCACTCTTTGAAAAACGCACACAGGGTTTGTATCACAACACTACTGCAGTGTTGGATGCGGATGGTACTTATCTCGGCAAGTACCGCAAAATGCATATTCCTGATGATCCGGCGTATTATGAGAAATTCTATTTCACACCAGGTGATCTTGGTTATAAAATATTCAAAACAAAATTCGCCAGCATTGGTGTACTCATCTGCTGGGATCAATGGTATCCTGAAGCGGCACGTATCACCGCATTGATGGGTGCTGAAATTTTGTTTTATCCAACAGCCATTGGCTGGGCCACATCGCAAGATGAAGCAACAAACACTGAACAATACAATGCGTGGCAAACTATTCAACGCAGTCATGCTGTTGCCAATGGTTTGCATGTGGTGAGTGTAAACCGTGTTGGGTTAGAACAGAATGGTGCTATGCAATTCTGGGGCGGCTCGTTTGTAAGTAATCCATTTGGCACATTGTTATACAAAGCATCGCATGATATGGAAGAAGTGCATGTGCAAGAGCTTGATTTAGCAAAGAGCGATCGCTATCGTACACATTGGCCCTTCTTGCGTGACAGGAGAATCGATTCATATCAACCGATCACAAAACGTTTTATTGACGAAGATTAAATTTCCTTTGTGTTCTTTGTGAATCCACTGTGCACTTTGTGGTACAATAAACCACAAAAAGCGCAAAGAAAAAACACAAAGGATACAATACGCTCAACAACATTTTTTCAATTCCATCGAGGATCAACCAATGATTTCAGAAAATAAAACTCCCAAAGAGCTCGGTTACTTTTTTCCTGCTGAATTTGCGCCACATGTAGCTACATGGTTAAGTTGGCCACACAAGGAAGCAAGCTGGCCGGGAAAAATCCACACCATCTTTCCTTATTATGCACAGTTCATTAAAACGCTTGCATTAAGCGAGCAGGTGCGTATTAATGTTGCTGATGAAGCAATGAAGAATTTTGCATTGGGTCATTTGCAAAAAGCGGAGGTTGATCTGAATAAAGTTGAATTCTTTTTTCATCCCACAAACGATGCATGGTGCAGAGATCATGGTCCTGCATTTCTCATCAACCCGAAGGCAGAACAGAAAAAAGTAATTGTTGACTGGGGTTATAATGCATGGGGCGGAAAGTATCCTCCGTTTGATTTGGATGATGTGGTTCCTACACTTATTGGTAAGCATTACAATATAGCTGTATTCAATCCGGGTATTGTAATGGAAGGCGGTTCTGTTGAATTTAACGGCAAGGGCACATTGATGACATCAACAGCCTGTTTGTTGAACCCGAATCGTAATCCGCATTTGAATCAACAACAGATCGAAGAATATCTTATCAACTATTATGGTGTTGAACAGATACTTTGGATCGATGAAGGAATTGTGGGTGATGATACCGACGGACATATTGATGATACGGTTCGTTTTGTAAACGAAGACATAGTATTAACGGTGATTGAAGAAAACAGAGCCGATGAGAATTATGCATTACTTCAACATAACTTAAAACAGCTGCAAGGCATGCGTTTGCTCAATGGCAAACAGTTGAATATTGTTGAACTTCCAATGCCCGATGAACTGGTATATGAAGATCAGCGACTCCCCTGCTCTTATGCAAATTTTTATATTTCCAACAAGCATGTGATTGTGCCAACCTTCCGTTCTGCAAAAGACGACAAAGCCTTACAGATCATTCAGCAATGTTTTCCTGAACGTACAGTGGTTGGTATTGATTCAACAGAAATCATCTGGGGATTGGGCAGCTTCCATTGTTTAAGCCAACAGGAGCCTGAAGTATAAAGTTGTCTGTTCGCCTGAAAGGTGATTGCACAACATTGTGCTTACAATCACATTCATACTTACAGCTAATAATCAAATGAACATATTTTCGTTTGATGACCAGTCAGCTTTCAGATGAACAGTCATCAAACGAAAAACCTCCCGTAAATACAGGAGGTTAATCGATTACCTGCTATAGAAAGAGCAGGTCTGCCATATATAAAAAAGGAAACTAATGAATGAACCTTAGGTCCTTCCTTAAAAACTTAATACGGCAGCTAAAATAAATGAACCCGTACTTTTCTGTGATGCTGCTCCGAGAGCATCACTATTCTTGTAATAAGTAGCTGCACCAGCTCCGTCTAATCTGAATTCAGGAATAATCATAATACCGGGTACAGGTTTAATATTAAAAGAAAGAGTACCTGCAGTAATTCCAGTTCCAAAACCGGCAAGGCCGTCATCATCAGCAAAATGCTCGCCTCTGAGTGTAATGCCAAATTTATCTGAAGGGTCGATATTAACATACAATGCAGTACCCCACCATGATATATTAGAACCTGCTGCTGAGGGGTCAACTGTTTTATAAGCAGCATCAAGACCAAGTCCAAACTTACTGGTAACCGGTGCCAACAGAGTTAAACCAATCTGGTTAACTGAATTGTCGTCTAAATCTTTACCACCAACATAGTTGAGATAAGCGTTTAAGTGATCTGATGTTTTGCTCACCTGTGCAATCACATTCTTTTTTGCAAATGGCGCAGAAACATAATCAGTAGGGTTTGCAACACCCACCATTAAACCAAATCCACTACCTAATGTGAAATCAGCTTTAAGACCTGTGTGTGTGAAAGGGCCATAAGTGAATAAATGGGTCATACTGTAGTTACGGTTCAGTTGCGGATCAACTAACTCATAACCCATGTGTGTCGCCCATTTACCCATTGTAAATTTCACTTTATCAGAAGGAGCATATGTTACATAAGCTTGTTTAATTGCAGCCAAAACTCCTGTTTCATTATAAGAGAACTCAGCAGCACGTGTACCAAAACCAAGATCAGCCACTGCGCCTATTTTACCCTTTGAATAATCAAACTTTACGGAAGCCATACCCAGCTCAAAAGAATTGTGTGAGTTGGTAAAGCTGGTAAAGTTATTAGTAGAAGGTACATCTTTTGCGTTGTTAAAATTATAACGGTAATAACCATCTACTGAACCGGAAATTTTTAACGTTCCTGATGTAGAATCCTGGGCCTTTGTCACTAGAAATAACGACGAACATACGATAGTTAATGCAGAGATTTTTCTTAACATTGTAATGCTTATTTAAGAGTTAATAAGGGTACAGCGGATGTATTGCGTCAACAATACATCATTACGCTGTACCTTTTTTTGGTTTGTAAATGTTATACTTTCTAAACTGAGGATAAAGCTTACTCAGCGGCTGTATTTGACACTTCTTCTTCTTTCGCTGAACCGTTCTTAGATACCAGCAACGTACCTTGTAAGTATTTCTCGTTGTGTTGAGTGGCATCAAGACCAAGTTCTTCTTCTTCTTCAGTTACACGCATTGGAAGAATGAAGTTGATGAATTTGAAGATGAGGAATGAAGCTGTAAAGCTGTATGCAACAACAATTCCGAGTCCTTTTAACTGTGTAAAGAAGAAATCAGGATTGCCATAGAACAAACCGTCGTTACCGGCGCCGTTCACAGTTTTTGTTGCAAACAAACCAGTCATGATCATACCAACAATACCACCAATACCATGGCAAGGGAATACGTC
>JAKFDY010000595.1:0-3642 GCA_036675885.1 Lacibacter sp.
TATCAATATTATTGCTGCCAATAAATCCTTTGATGAGTTTATTGATGACATAATACTCTTCTGTTAAGCATTGACCCGATGCATAAAAAGCAACAGAATCAGGACCATACTTTTCAATGAGTGTTGCAAACACTTTTGCTGTGCGTTCCAACGCTGTATCCCATGTAACTCTTTGACGAGGCTGGTTACGGTTATAACGCATTTCCGGATACAGCAAACGATCAGAGCGGTCGTTCACTGTATAATGCAGGTTCATTCCTTTACTGCAAAGCATTCCTTTGTTTACAGGATGGTTCTTATCACCTTCCACATGCAAACGTCCGAGCTTATCCTTGCTGGTAACAATACCGCAACCTACACCGCAATAACAACAGGTGGTAAGGTTAGCTGCAGCATTTCCTGAGCTGTTCAAATCCATAGTATGTTCATTCGTTTCCTTCACTATACTTTTTTTTATTGCGAACAATCGTAAATCATCAGGCTGCTTTTTCCAACGCCACATCCAGTTCTGCCGCTTTTTCTTTCTTCGTAAATCTTGTTACCAATACCAGTAACGATACGGCCATAACGATCATACCGATATAACCAAACGCATCAACATAAGTAATGCTTTTACTTTTAAAGAGAAATCCAAACAACATACCGCCTACATTGCCACCTGCACCAACAATACCACTCACTAAACCCACATTCTTTTCATTTACAAATGGAGTGATAGCATAAGTTGCACCATTCGCCATTTTCAAAAACAATGCAAAAGAAATCATAGAGATGATGGCCATGGTAAATGAACCGGCTTGTGCAAAGAGTATTAAACCTGCACCTTCAAGTAACAATACAGCAGCAAGCAAAAGTCCTTTACCACGCATACCATATTTTGTACCAACCTTATCTGCAAAGATGCCACCGAGTGCACGTGCAAAAATGTTCATGAAACCAAACACACCAGCCCAGAAACCTGCACTGCTTTGTGATAATTTAAACTCCTGAACAAAATGCAGCGCAGCAATATTGTCGAACGTGATTTCCATACCGAAACAAACGCCATACGCCAATGCAAGCGACCAGACTCTCCAGTCTTTTAATACACTGTAATCTGTTTTCGTTTTTACTTTTACTTCACGTTGAATTTCATCGTAGTTACCGGCAGGTGTATCTTTTGTATAACGGAAATACAAAAATGCAACAACCAACATCATTGCACCGGGAACAATCATTGCATAGCGCCATGCTTCACCTTTGGTGTAGCCGAAACCAACAATAGCTGCAAAAATCAAGGGCATAACCATGTTGGTGATACCACCACCAAGATTACCCCAACCACCTGCAACTGCGTTGGCTGTTCCTTTAATGTTTGCTGCAAACATCATTGATGTGTGAAACTGTGTGATCACAAACGATGCACCAATAACACTGATCGCCAAACGGAACAACAAAAATGAAGTGTACGAGTGCGCCAGGCCAACACCCATTACAGGTATTGCACCAATCAGCAATAAAGCTGTGTATGTTTTGCGTGGACCCCAGGTATCGCACAAGCGACCTATCAACAAACGTGCAATGATGGTACCTGATACAGATGCAATCACAATATTTCCGATTTGTGATTTATCTAAATGCAGGTCTTCTTTAATAGTTGGCATCAAAGGGGCCAAACCAAACCATCCAAAAAAGCAAACAAAGAATGTTAGCCATGTTACATGGAAGGTTCTCATTTGCACACCGCTCAATGAAAAGATTTTGAGTTTGGTTAATGGTTGTTGTAATGTTGCTTGTGGCATCGATTGTTGTTTAAGTGTTAGAATAAATAAATTAATGTATATCGTCAATTGAAAATTTATCTATCAGGAGACCTAATAACCTGTCATGGATCGCCATGTAACATTCGTCATGAACAATCTCTTTTTTATTTCTTGGTCTTGGTAACGGAATATCTACTATTTCTTTGATGGTGGCTGCAGGGCCGTTATTCATTACCACTACACGATCACTCAAAAAGATGGCTTCTTCTACATCATGCGTTACCATCACAATTGTTTTTTCCCTGTTATCGAGGTTCCATAATTTTAAGAGTTCGATGTGCATACTGCTTTTCGTAAGTGCATCTAATGCACCAAATGGTTCATCAAGCAGTAATATCGAGGGGTTGATAGCAAACGCTCTTGCAATGGCTACCCTTTGTTTCATACCACCGGATAGTTGACCAGGCAGTTTGTCTTTATGTTCCCACAGTTTCACCATCTTCAGGTTTTTTTCCACCAATGCTTTCTTTTCTGCTACTGATTTATCTTTCAATGCAGCATCTACTGCTTCATAAATATTACTGTACACACTCAACCAGGGAAGCAAAGAATAGTTTTGAAAAACAATGCCTCTGTCGGGGCCGGGCTTTGTTACCATATTGCCATTGGCTTTTACTTCACCAGAAGTTGGTTTCACCATGCCGCTGATAGTGCCCATTAATGTTGATTTACCACAACCGGAGTGACCAATGAGTGCAATGATCTCGCCTTTCTTTACTTCCAGTGAAATGTCTTTAACAGCAGTATAAACACCAGTGGGTGTTTTAAAACTTACTGTTACATTATTTATTTCAATACTGTTTTGACCGGTAGTGTCAACTGCTGAATTTATTTCTACCACCCTTGGACTGAGTTCTAATGTTGTTGCCATAACTTTTCAGTTAAGATTTAAAATTTCGTTTTCTGTTATCACTCCGCTCATGCTTTTTGCTTTGTAGCTTTTACTGATGAATAAAGCGACACACAAAACGGTGTAATGTAGGTAAGCATGATCCTGATCACGTTCTTACCTGTAAATGTTCCATCAACAAACACATCGTAACTGTTTATGATGTTCAAAACAGTTCCAACGATCACTGCTGCCAGTAAAGCTGTTGTTATATTTTTTTTATTCATAAACATCTGTTTTGTTTTATGCTGCGAAACTGAAACGCTTTTGCAGAGCCATGAAAATTCTGTCGAGTAACAAACCAACTATACCAATGATAATGATGGCTACTAAAATTTTTGCAATGCTTCCGCCGTTAAATCCTTCTTCCCAAACAAAATAACCAAGACCCATACCGCCCGATAACATCTCACCTGCTACAATTACCATCCATGCAACACCAATCGACAAACGTAAACCGGTTAAGATGTGTGGGAATGTATATGGCAATACAATTTTTGTTATGTATTTCCAGCGGGAGAAGCCAAATGCTTTTCCAACATTTTTATGATCCTGCGGAATATGTGATACACCAAACGCTGTGTTGATGAGTGTTGGCCACAATGAACAGATGAAGATCATAAAGATGCTTGCCTGTGGTGAATCCTGGAAAATTGCAAGACCCAATGGAAACCATGCCAATGGAGAAACCGGGCGAAGGATCTGTACCATTGGATTGATGATGTTCATAGTAATTTTATTTGAACCCATGATCAAACCAATTGGAATGGCAATTAAACTGCCAAAGCCAAAACCAATACCTACACGACTGAGTGAGCTGATCAGTTTTGTGCCGATGCCTTTATAATCAGGATCGTCCTGCATGGGATTTTGCATTACTTCCTTAAACACTTCCCATGTCATTGCCGGCGTGGGAATTTCATGTTTAGTGATCGCTGCAATTAATTCCCA
>JAKFDY010000596.1:0-2854 GCA_036675885.1 Lacibacter sp.
GCAACAGTAAATAATCTGTTGATGCAGTTTCAAAGTGATCTGTTGTATACGGCGGTTGTGCGTCCCCGTATTACGGAGACAACTGCATTGGGTGCTGCTTATCTTGCAGGACTGGCGACGGGTTATTGGAACAGTATTGATGAAATACAGGAACAGTGGCAGGTCGATCGGAAATTTGAGAGCAGCATGGACGAAGAAAAACGGGAAAGCCTGATGAATGGCTGGAAGAAAGCGGTGAAAGCAACACAGAATTTTTAGTATGATTTAATTCATTGAATGATGAAAGCTGGTTTGCAAATATGTCTAACAATTCTGTTTGCATCTATTGGCATTTTCACAAAGGGGCAAAATGATATCTTTCGAACAAAAGTCATTGTACCGAATATTGGGGTTGTTGGGGGAGGGTTTGTTATTTTTCCCCAAAAAAAGGATACTGTAGCAATGAGTGATGACGGTATTGTAACAGTAAATATTGCTGCAAAAGAAAACAGGTTGTTTTATATCTTATGGTCAGGATGGAAAACTCAAGTTTTTCGATTCGAAAATAGTCAATGCGATACAACTCTATTTACTGCAATCGTTCCCGATACAAGTTATTATCAAAAATTTTACACCAATGCTAAATGCCCGATTTGTCTGCGATCAAAGTACGTACTGCCAATTGCATATGGTATGCCAACTCCTGAAATGATGAAAAAAGCGAGTAAAGGAAAAATGTATCTTGGTGGATGTATGGTTTATGACTATAGCCCGCATTATTACTGTAAGAAGGATGAATTTGAGTTTTAAGCACTGATAGTTTTGAAGTTTACTATTTACATATCTGCAAACTTCAACAGCATTGAGTAATATTGCAAAGTCTGGATGGATAACCATAAACTAAAAACAATAAACTACAAACTGATTTTTGAACCGTTCACAACAAATACAACAATTAAAAACCACCAACCACTGGGATATCATCATTATTGGTGGTGGCGCAACCGGATTGGGTGCAGCAGTTGATGCAGCGGCACGAGGTTACAAAACACTTTTACTAGAGCAACACGATTTTGGAAAAGGAACATCAAGCCGTTCAACCAAGCTTATACATGGTGGTGTGCGTTATCTGCAGCAGGGAAATTTTCGTTTGGTGCGTGATGCCCTCCGTGAACGTGGATTATTGCTGAAGAATGCACCACATATTGCTCATCGCTTGAAGTTAGTATTACCTGCTTATCGCTGGTGGGAAAAATTATATTATGGACTTGGTTTGAAAGTGTACAATTTTCTTTCAGCGAAATTGAGTCTTGGTCCGAGTGAAATATTATCGATCAAGAAAACACAGGAATACATTAAAGGTCTTGATGGGAAAAAACTAAGTGGTGGTGTTGCTTATTACGATGGACAGTTTGATGATGCACGTTTGTGCGTATCGCTTGCGTTAACAGCTACCGATGTAAGTGCAACGGTTTTGAATTACTGCAAGGTTACAAATCTCATTCATGAACACGGAAAAGTTACTGGTGTACACATTCATGATTCTATAACTGATGAAACATACGAAGCAAGAGGAACAGTGGTGATCAATGCAACAGGTGTGTTTGTAGATGATGTGTTGCGGATGGATGATGACGGATTAACAAAAACTGTATCGCCTTCTCAAGGAATACATATTGTTGTAGATAAAACATTTTTCCCCGGCGACCAGGCTTTGTTTATTCCACGTACTGATGATGGTCGTGTTTTGTTTGCAGTTCCTTTTCATGATAAAGTTATTATTGGTACAACCGACACCAGTGTTGATACAGCGGTGATTGAACCATTGCCATTGGAAGAGGAGGTAGAGTTTGTGATCAATCACTTTAATCGTTATGTACATACAGGTTTAAAACGCAGCGATGTGAAGAGTGTGTTTGCCGGTTTACGTCCATTGGTGAAAGTTCCCGGACAAAAGAAAACAGCTGTGCTTCCCCGTGATCATACTATTTGGGTATCAAAGGGCGGCATGATCAATATCAGTGGTGGTAAATGGACGACCTATCGTAAGATGGCACAGGAAGTAATTTTAAAAGCACACTACGAAGGTGGGCTTGCTTATACCCGTTGCCAGACAGAAACCATGAAGCTGCATGGCTGGATGAAGAAAGTTGATTTTGAAGATCCACTTCATTATTATGGAAGTGATGCTGCTGCCATTCGCTATCTGCAACACCAGGGTTATTCGCAACTCATTCATCCAAATCTTCCATATACTGTTGCTGAAGTTTTTTGGGCTGTAGGTAATGAAATGGCCATGACGCTGGAAGATGTATTGTCGAGAAGAACAAGATCATTGATCCTTGATGCAAAAGCAGCCATTGAAGCAGCACCTTTGGTTGCGGATATTATGATGAAGGAATTGAATAAAGATGAAGCATGGAAGCAACAGCAGATCGATGCGTTCAATGAAGTGGCGAAAGGATATGTGTTGAGTTAAGTACAAAGTCAGAAGTACGGGGTACGGAACCCCGTCAGCGGCTGGAAGCCCTGACGGCGGTTGAAGAAACAAAATCCGGGAATAATAAAGTAAATTAGCTGTAAACAATTTCTTATGACAACAGTAGCAATACGAAAAAAACTTGTTGATTACCTGAAAGTAGCCGACGACAAAAAAGTAAAAGCGATGTATGCGTTGCTGGAAGACGAGATTGAACACGAGCTGGAATACACACCTGCACTGAAAAAGCAGTTAGATACGGCTGTTGCTCATTATAAGAAAGGAGAAAAGATGGTAAGTGCAACAGCCGCTGATAAAGCAATAAAGAAATTATTACAACCGGTAAAAGGGAAATGAACTACCGGCATATCTTTTCACCAGTAGCTTTTCAGGAAT
>JAKFDY010000597.1:0-25285 GCA_036675885.1 Lacibacter sp.
GTTGCCATTATTGATAATGGAAAAGGTATCCCCAAAGAAATCATTTCCCGCATTTTTGATCCTTTCTTCACCACAAAGAAAGTAGGCGAAGGAACTGGTATTGGATTAGATATTGTAAGCCGGATTATCAAACGACATAACGGCGATATAAAAGTTGAATCAACTGCCGGCAGAACTGTTTTCAAAGTTTGCATTCCACTGTCGCAACAAATCATATCACATAACCAGGAGCCATAAACCAAAACAAATGAAATATCCATAAAAATCATCAAGTAATTTCTACCAACAGCGATGATCATTTTTATGGATATACTATTTGGCCAAAAAACAATAAATAATAAGCAAATGAAACTTCCTTATATCATTTTAATTGACGACGATGTACAGGTGCTGCGTGCTATTCAACGTGACATCCGCAATCAATACCGTGATGATTATAAAATTGCAGCAACTGAATCTGCAACGGAAGCATTGGAACTTATCAAAGAACTGAAGTTGAAAAATGAAGTGGTGGCTTTGTTCATTTCTGATCAACGCATGCCCGAAATGGAAGGCGTTGCTTTTCTTGAACTGGCTAATGAAATTTTTCCATCAGCAAAAAAAGTACTGCTTACTGCCTACTCCGATATTGAAGCAGCTATCCGTGCTATCAACAATGTAAAACTGGATTACTATTTATTAAAACCATGGCATCCGGCAGAAGAAAAATTATTTCCTGTAGTAAACGACCTCTTAGATGAATGGCAGGCATTGTACAAACCAGATCATGAAGCAACAAGGATCATCGGTTTTCAATGGTCGCCCAAAAGTCATAAGCTCAAAGAATTTCTTTCAGGCAATTTGGTCCCTTATATCTGGATGGATGTAGAGAGTGATGAGGAAGCAGAAAAATATCTCATCAGTGCCAATGCATCAAAATCAGATCTGCCATTGGTTATCCTGAAAGATGGTTCAGTTATCACCGATCCAACTTTACCTGTACTTGCTGAACGTGTTGGTCTGCAACAAAAAGCAACCAAAGAAATGTATGATGTATTGATCATTGGTGCAGGGCCAGCAGGGCTTGCAGCTTCTGTTTATGGTTCATGCGAAGGATTAAAAACATTATTGATCGAACGCAGCAATCCCGGCGGACAGGCAAGCAGCAGTGCACGCATTGAAAATTATCTTGGTTTCCCCGGCGGACTTTCAGGAGCCGAGTTAAGCAGAAGAGCCATTACACAAACACTTCGTTTTGGTACAGAAATTCTCACACCGCAGGAAGTAAAAACCATCAGTATTAAAGATGGCTATAAGATCACCGAGTTGATGGATGGTTCGCAGATATACAGCAAAGCCATCATCATTGCAACAGGAGTTGCTTATAAAAAATTAGAGATCGAAGGTCTGGATTCATTTACAGGTGCGGGTGTGTATTATGGTGCTGCATCTGTTGAAGCGCAAGCATGCCGCAATGAATGTATTTATATTGTTGGTGGTGGTAATTCGGCTTGCCAGGCTGCGATGTATATGAGCAAGTTTGCCAAGGAAGTAAACATCCTTATCCGGAAAGATAAACTGTCGCAGGTGGCCGCAAATTACCTGGTAGAAAATATCAGCAACACGCCTAATATCCAGGTGATCCCTCATACAGATGTAATTGGATGTACAGGTTCAACTATTCTTGAAACCATCACACTCAAAGATTCTGTTACAGGCGAAGAGAAAACTGTTCCTGCAAAAGCATTGTTCGTTTATATTGGCACAAGACCGGGCACAGCCTGGTTAGATGATCTTGTATTAAAAGATGAAAAAGGATTTATTCTTAGTGGTAGCGAGTTAATGAAAGACAAATCATTTGCATCGTTATGGAAATTAGACCGTGAACCTTTTCTTTCTGAAACAAGTGTGCCGGGCATTTTTGCTTCAGGTGATGTACGCTTTGGTGCCATGACAGGTATCTCCGCTGCAGTGGGTGAAGGTTCCATGGCTATTCGTTTTGTACGGAAGTATTTGCAGGAAATGTAGGGAGAAAATCCAAAAAACAAAATACAAAGGCCAAAGGTTTTAAAATGCTGAAGAATGAAATATTGATTTGTAATTTCAAATTACCCAGATACAGCATCTAATATCATATATATTTGCCCTACAAGGTATTTTATGAGAAGCATCCTGCTCTTAATCTGCATATCGACATTCTCCTGCACAAACAATAGAACTTCTACTGTAACACAACTTTCTCAATACGACTCAATTCTTGTTGCAGAGAACTTCGATACGACAATTACAACTTCAGACAAGAGTTGCTTGTACTATAGAGGCAACCCGCTTTTGACTTTTGGACAAAATATAAAGTTTTTTGATACGACATTTTCCTTTAGGTATGACCCAAACGGTGCATATCAGGACTTTTTCAGCGAAGGCATTACCGACTATTTATCACTTGACGGCTTCTATAGTACAAAATTGTCGACAGGTGCAATCGACGGAGCAATGTATTTCTCGACAGACAAACAGAAGAGATTTTTTAAGTTACAAGCCAGTTTTTATATTGACGCAGAATTGGTGGACACATCAGGAGTAGAAATCATGAACTATTTGCGAGACAAATACTTTCCTTGTTTACCACTAGACTTTAAAGGCAAACAAAAATTCGAGTTAAAACATAAAAACTATGTTGAGCAGTTTCGTTTATATCATTCTCAAGACAGTGTAGACGCTGAACTCGGTTCTAAGCCTCATTGGTCTTTGGACTACACTATTAAACCGACGAAAAAAAGCGGTTAACATTGTAATTGAAAATGCCGTTGCAAGCTACCCTTCCACAAACTTCATAATCTACGATACCCACATCGTTATTCTACTATTCTTTACCTGATGAGTTTGCTGTAGTTTAGCAGCAAATCCCTTACCCGTGAAACGATCTGTATCCGCTCTTCTTTGTTTCATTATTTGTTCTGTTGGCTTTGCTCAGCCGCTTGTTGATACCGTTGGTAAAATGGTGGAGCAAAAAGAAAAGGTCATCACAGAAAATACAATTATTAAAATTGAAAATCTCGGCTTTCGTGTAAATTCAGAATTACCTGAACTACGACCTACCATTTCTGCAGATGGGAATTTATTATTCTTTATTTGCGAAAGTCATCCTGAAAATAAACATGCACATGAAGTGCGCAACTCGCAGGATATCTGGTATTCGATCCGTGATACATCAACAGGTAAATGGACGGATGCTATTCATTTAGGAGCGCCCTTCAACACAGCACATTATAACGCAGTATACTGGATATCGCCTGACAAAAATCGTATTCTCCTCCGCAATGCATTTGTTGATGGTGATTATTATGGCAATGGTGTAAGCATGAGCGAAGTGCAGAAAGACGGACGATGGAGCAAACCCAATATGTTGAAAATAAAAAACTATCACAAGTATGATCGTGGGTTTCAATCGGGTGCAAGTATGTCGAGTGATGGACAGGTGCTGTTACTCTACATGAGTGAAGAAAGCAAAAGCCGTATTAATAAAATTTATGCCTGCTTCCTGCAAATAGATGGCACATGGAGTGAACCAAAAAGTATTGGCAAAAAAATAAATCTTCCAGGTTATAATCAAATGACGCCTTACCTCGCATCGGATGGCGTTACACTTTATTTCAGCAGCGACAGACCCGGTGGTATTGGTGACCAGGATATATGGAAAACAAAACGTTTGGATGATACATGGCTCAAGTGGAGCGACCCTGTGAATCTTGGCGAACCAATCAACACTGCCGACTTTGATGCCTTCTTTACTTTAGATGCAGGCGGCGAATATGCATACCTCACCAGCAGTTTTCAATCGCTGGGTAAAAGTGATATTGTAAGGGTGAAGTTACTGGAGATCGAAAAACCTGATCCGGTTGTGCTGGTAAGCGGCAATGTTTACAATGCAAAAACAAAACAACCATTAAGCGCAAATCTTGTGTATGAAACATTACCCGATGGTGTTGTTGCATGTAATGGCTTATCGAGCCCTGGTGATGGTGCATTCCAGATTGTATTACCGTATGATAAAAATTATCTCATTCGTGCATCAGCCGATCATTTCTTTGCACAATCAGAAAATCTGAATCTTGATTCATTAATACGTGCAGGCTATAAAGAAATTCACAAAGACCTTTACTTAGTACCCATTGAGATCGGGCAGATTGTTCGGTTGAACAATGTGTTCTTTGATTTTGACAAATGGGATCTCCGTCCCGTTTCTTTTATTGAGTTGAACCGTGTGGTGAAAATGCTGAATGATAATCCGGCCATCAGTATTGAATTGGGAGCACATACCGATAGTAAAGGCTCAGATGAATACAATATCAAGCTCAGTCATAACCGTGCAAACTCAGTGATGCAATACATCTTATCCAAAGGCATTGCGCCTGAACGTGTGAGTTTTAAAGGCTATGGAGAAACAGTACCTGTTGCAACGAATGATACCGATGAAGGAAGACAATTGAACAGAAGAGTAGAGTTTAAAATATTATCGAACTAAACTCATACGATCATGCAGGTACTGCCACAACACAAATTGCTGATGTGGGAGAAAGTTCTTTAAGAGCAGTCTCCACTACCGCAAAACCATGAACAGATAGTTTTTCGGCAATAAGATTGGCTGCACTGATGGTAATTTCATAAGGATCCTGGAAAAAGATAAACAGCTTTCCGCCAGGTTTTAAAAACTGTTTTACACGTTGCAATACTTTGCCTGGGTCTTTCCGGAAGAAATTAAGATTAAAGGCAGCAATTGAATCAAACGTTGAAAGTTGCAGATCGGCTTTCAGAAAATCTGCAGTTAAGAATGTAACAGTTCCATGAGCAATAAACGGTTTGTTTCTCAGCTTTGCTTTTTCGATCATAAAAGAAGACTTGTCAATGGCAACCAGCTTCCCGTCTTCCAGGTTATTGCAGATAACTTCAGCCATCAACCCTACACCACATCCAATTTCCAGCACGTGGTGCCACGGCTGCAATTCAAGCATATCAACAGCCCATATAAATCGTTTCGGGATAGCTGTATATGTTTTGTCGTTTACCATAGTTCTGAACAAGATTTTTAAAAAAAATCCCCGCTGGACAACGGGGAAGGTTCACATTTTATTTAAGAGACCTGTATAAGTTAATCATCGTCATCATCATCGTCGTCCACTTCAACATCATCAATCTTATTAAAATTGGCTCTTATAATATTATACAACGCCACATTTGAATTTGCAGAAATAACAACCTCTCCATTTGTTAAAGTTGCTGCACTCAAAACAGCATCAGAAATGCCGCTTGTAAGCATATCAAGATTAAGACTAACGATTGCATTAATATCTGCATTTGGAGGAATAGTAATGTCTTCAAACTCTGCTTCTACTTCAATGGCATCATTGATACGAAACACAACAGGGGTTGTGTTATAAGTTCCTCTCAATTCCAGGGCCGGATCGGTACCGGTTGGGGCAAGGTGAACTTCAAATTCCACTTCTTCATACAAACCCGGCGGCACATTGATAAAGCCAAGTGATGCAAGCGGTGAAAACAAATCGATACGTTGTGCTGTTTTTGATTTGAATTCCGACTCATTATCTTCTCCTTCTTTTTCTGCTTCAAATTCAATTTCAGTAACTGAGGCAAAACCAGCGGTCCACGTTATACTTCCGGTAGTGCGGCCCGCTATATCAACAGCTGAAATTCTTCCGCCAGTCCTTGAGCTACCGGTAGTTTTTAGTTTCATGTTTACTCCCGACTGATTATTTTCTTTTTTACAACCCACAAACAGTAAAAGCAAAGCAATCCCTAGTGTGGATATGAATCCAGGTTTCATATATAAAAGTTTAAAAGATGAATAAAAAGTAGAAGTGCCTCTCTTTATTAATAACAATTTTTATACCAACTCATTATACATGTTGAAAGTTGAAGGATTATTTTTTACTGGTTTTAGATAAACGAGAAGTTATAAACTACAAAACGATTGGACTTTCACTAGCTGCCTTATTTCCTCTTCACTGGTTTTTCCAGGTTTTGTTTCACCCTGAACTTTACAATTTTTGTAATGAGCGTTAAAGGCATTGGTTCATCAAGCGGAAACTGTACCGCTCCTTTTGAACTTTTGTACACCGACAATTCTTTTTCAAATGCTTTTATGCCGGCCGGTGCAGGATAAAAACCAACATGCTGTTTGAAACCTCCGAAATGAACGAGATTCCCATTGAGTTTATATGTAGGAATGCCATAGCCAATTGTTTCTTCTGCTGCAGGTGCCGCTTTCTTTATACAGCTATGAACCTGTTTTAATATTTTCTGTGTGGGGACAGGAAAGGCTGCAATGTAATCTTCAATTGTTACAGGTTTTGCAGAAAGCATGATCACAAGTTTTATTGATGATGAAATCCGTTGATTAAATTTATAAAACTTCTTTCGAAAAACTTCGGCAAGAGAGGCCGAGTCATTTCAACGCATCATTTGTTTCCGTAACTTTTATGTATGAAAGTAAAACCCGAAATCATTTCAGGTCGGCTTGCAAGAGTACGAAAGAACCTGGGTCTTGGTCTTTCACTTGCATGGGCTGCATCACCCAAACTTTTCATCCGGTACACAATACTCGGCATGATCAATGCCATCATGCCACCCATTCTTGTTTATCTTGGTGCAGTACTCGTAAATAAAATTGCTGTTGCAAAAACGGAGAATCTGCAGCTGGAGGATATACTTCCCATCATCATTGGTTTATGGCTCACTATTATTACACAACGTACGCTTGGTTCATATATCGGTTATGGACGTAATCTGTATGTGCGTCGTGTTGAGCTTGAAGCGGAAAGACGTTTGTTACACAAAGCATCGAAGGTTGATCTCGGGCATTTCGATAATTCTGATTGGCACGACCGGCTTGCACGTGCAAAACGTGATGTTTCGTGGCGGCCGGGTGATCTTACATGGTCGGTGCTTGGTTTATCGGGCAATATTGTAACCATTGTGCTGATGGCAGGTTTGTTGGCAAGTCTTCATTACTTACTGGTTGTATTGGCGTTGTTGGCTGCAGTACTTTCATTAGTGATCGAAAGCCGTGTTACATCTAAACTCTACAAATATTTCTATAAAGAAACGCCTGAAGAAAGAGAGCGCGGTTATCTCGGTGAATTATTGGTTGAACCAAAAAACACCAAAGAGATAAGGGCGAATGTATTGGCGGATTATTTAATGAACCGTCACAAAGACATTTCAGAAGACCTGTTTACGCAACGGGCAAAAATGTACAAGTCTGGAACACGCATCTCCATGATCAGCGGAATTGTAACAGGCACTACCCTTGCATTGGCATATGTGTTTGTTGCAGTGCGTGGCATTGCTGGCACAATTGATCCCGGTGGCGTGGTGTTAGTGATCGGTGCCTTCACAACCGTATCAGGAAGTTTGGGGCAGATATCAAGCACGTTTGTAGCTGTTGATCAGCACACAACATTTCTGGATGATTATTTCTCCTTCCTGCAGGTTGATTCTTTATTACCTGTTCCGCAACATCCAAAGCAAATACCACAAGGGCCCATCAATGATATTGTATTCGATAATATCAGCTTTGCTTACCCGGGCGGACATGGAGCTGCGGTTGAAAATTTAAGTCTGCATATCAACAGCGGTGAACTGATTGCACTCGTTGGTGAAAACGGTGCAGGGAAAAGCACACTTGTAAAACTATTGCTTCGTTTTTATGATGTAGAGAAAGGTGCTGTGCGTGTAGGTGGTGTAAACGTAAAAGATATGGAGCCCGATCATTTACGCAGCCGCATTGGTGTGCTGTTCCAGGATTATGCAAACTATGAATTAACAGTAAGAGAAAATGTAGTAATGGGCTGGCCTTATGACAAACCTGATGATAACAAAGTACACAAAGCATTAAAAGATTCACGCAGCGAATGGCTGCTAAAGAAAATGGCCAATGGTCTTGATTCGAAAGTTGGGCGGTTGTTTGAAGGTGGTCATGATCTTTCAGGTGGTGAATGGCAACGATTGGCTTTAGCAAGAATCATGTACCGAAATGCTGATATCTGGATATTGGATGAACCCACGTCTTCACTTGACCCGGAAGCAGAAGCAGCCATTTTTGCTGAATTGAAAGCAAACCTGAAAGGAAGAATCGGTATTGTGATATCGCACCGCTTTTCAACAGTGCGTATTGCCGATAGAATTGCTGTGGTAGAAGATGGGCATATCAAAGAACTTGGTTCACATGATGAATTGCTTGCTTCCAATAAACGATATGCGCATTTATTTGAATTGCAGGCAGCGGGGTACAGATAAGTTCAATTACACCGCCACCATCTCCTTATTATACTTATTTCTATAAGCCAACGGTGATAAACCAGTAATCTTCCGAAACACCGTACGAAATGCTTTCTCATCAGAGTAACCTGTATCGTACATCACTTCGTTTACATTCTTACGCCCGCTTTCCAATTGCTTCTTTGCTGCTTCTATTTTCACCCGTTGAATATATTCTACAACAGTATTGGCTGTTGCTTTTTTGAAACGACGTTCAAGGTTACGTCTTCCAAGCGCCAGCATATCAGCCAAATGATCAACTGTTATGCGATCCTGGTAATTGCGTTCAATATATTCCTGAGCTTTTTTGATGTGTTCATCTTCATGCGCTTTCTGACCATTGAAAATGATAAAAGGGCTTTGGCTTTCACGATCGATATCAATCATAAATGTTTTGGCAATACGCACTGCAATTTCACGGCCTGCATGTTTTTCAATAAGATAAGCCAGCAGGTTTAAAAATGAATACGCACCCCCACTGGTATACAAACCATCTTCTTCTGTCATTATACGATCATCAACCAGTTCCACATCGGGAAACATTCTGCGGAAATCATTTGCAGCAATCCAATGCGTAGCGCATTTTTTCCCTTTAAGTAAACCGGTAGCTGCTAAAAAGAAAGAGCCGATACAAAAACTCACTATTTCTGAACCCTTGTGGTATTGCTCCACCACCCAAGGCAGAAATGCAGCATTGCGTTCCATTGCCTTCGGCAGATCGCCGTGCATCGCAGGTATAATGATGATGTTGGTTTGTTTCACATCAGAGATCAATACATCGGGCTGAATAGTGTATAGACCATTACGTTGCTCAATATTTTTTTCTAACCCAACCAACTGAATTTTGAACAATGGCTCCTCTCCCATTGCTACCCGGATATTATTTACTTCGTTTAATATCTGGTGTGTACCATCAATGTTTGGCAAACTGCTGTGCCCCAGCGGAACTAAAATTGAAATGTGTTTCATCTATTGGTTGTTTAGTAAAGCTGATTGCTTGATTAAGAGATATCAAATGTAAGGAATGCATTTGTCGCAATCAACCCCAGATAAAGCCGCATTTGCACCCTTCATGTAAAAAAAACTGTTTTTAGGTTTGTGCAAGAATCATGCATATGATAACAGGCACGGTACAAATAGCGGCACTCATCAATAATATTGAACAGGTTACAGATACACTCCTGCAATTACTGCAATCAATTGACGAACGGCATTTTAATCAAAAGCCCGGCGCTGATAAGTGGAGTATTGCACAGGTGGCCGACCATATCAGGCTTTCGAATAATTCGGTGGCAAAAGCATTGGCGCTGAAAGGAAAACCTGTTGACCGTAACCCCGGTGAACGGATTGATGAGTTGAAGAAGATATTTCTTGATTTTCAGAAGAAATACCAATCGCCCGATTTCATTATACCAACAAAAGATATTTACAACCCTGAACTGTTGTTGAAAGACCTGCAGGAATCGATACAGCGAATTCGTGAACGGATGTATGAAGACGATCTTGATGAACTGATTCATCACCCCGCATTTAGTGACATCAGCAAATTTGAAATCCTGCATTTTGTTTTGTATCATACACAACGGCATTTGCGGCAGATAAAAGAGATCGCTGCAACGTTGCAAAAACAGTAACAACATGATCGAACTGTTTAAAACAAATGTGACTGACATAAACGCAAAGGAATACCTTATCCGTTTGCTCGAACAGTTTTTCCCAAACTGTCGCATTACCATTGACATGCACGATTGTGATAAGGTGCTGCGGCTTGAAGGAATGAATGTGCAACCAGAAACAGTAAAGCAACTGGTGCGTGAAAGAGGGTTTCATTGCAGCGAACTTGACTAATAAAAATCTTAACCATTAACCATATCTAAAAAGAAAACAGATGAAATGAGCCATAAAAAATAACGAGCAATTTATGCCGGCATGCGATGTTAATTTTTATGGCGAATAACATGTGGCTAAAATCAAATAAAAAAATAAACGCATGAAAATTTTAAAAAGAATCCTTCTTGCAGTTCTCGGAATTATTGCCATTATTCTCGTCTTTGCCTTGTTCATCGACAAAGAATTTTCTCTTTCAAAAGAAGTGACCATCAACAAACCAAAACAACAGGTTTTCGATTATGTGAAACTCATTAAAAACCAGGAGCAATACAGCGTATGGGTAATGAAAGACCCGAACATTAAAATTGTTTATACCGGCACCGACGGAACAGTGGGTGCACAATCGGCCTGGGAAAGTGAAGACAAGAATGTGGGTGTTGGTGAGCAACAGATCATTGAACTAAAGGAAGGTGAAAGTATGAAAGTGGAATTGCGTTTTAAAAAACCATTTGAAGGCACGAATTATGCTACAAATACATTTACATCGGTAGGCGACAACCAGACAAAAGTGACGACCACTTTCACCGGAAAATCAAAATACCCTATGAACTTTATGAATCTGTTCATGAACATGTTTGTTGGTAAAGACATGGAAACAAACCTCAACAATATGAAAACAAACCTGGAAAAATAAACGGCAATTCAACAGCAGATCATATGGCTACAAAGAAACCTAAACCTACAGATGAAGAACTGGTGAACGACTGGATGACGAAACTGGAGCATCCGTTGAAGGCCGAGATCGATGCTGTTCGTAAGATCATTAAAGACAGCAACAAGAATATTCATGAACGCATTAAATGGAATGCACCCAGTTATTACAGTAAGGAAGATATTGTAACTTTTAATCACCGTACTACAGAACATGTACATCTGATTTTCCATCACCCTGCGATTGTAAAAATAAAATCGGCATTGCTCGAAGGTGATTACAAAGACCGGCGCATGTTATACCTGCCCGATATGAAAGCTGTAAAAGCAAATAAAAAAGAACTGCAACGCATCATTAACGAATCGGTGCAGTTGATTGGTTAAACCTTTAAAACAATTTTTATGGAACGACTTCATTTCTCAGTAGACATCAAGGCCCCAAAAGAAAAAGTATGGGATACTTTATGGGCAAAAGGAAAATACGAAACATGGACAGCTGTCTTCAGCGAAGGTTCCACTGTGGAAACCGATTGGAAGGAAGGAAGTAAAGTTTTATTTACGGATGGTAAAGGAAGTGGCATGGTAAGCAAAATATCAGCAAACAAACCAAACGAGTATATGTCGTTTACACATCTTGGAGAAATGCAAAATGGTGTGGAAGATACCACAAGTGAAAAAGTAAAACAATGGCAGGGTGCCACAGAAAGTTATACGCTTACAGAAAACAACGGCGGAACAAAGCTTGATGTGGATATGGATATTAGTCCTGATTTCAAAGACTATTTTCAAAATACCTGGCCCAAGGCAATAGAAGCTATTAAAACATTGGCTGAATCAAAAAACTAAAGCAATGACAACGATAAAATCAATTTATATAAATCTGCCGGTGAAAGATCTTGCGGTAACAAAATCTTTCTGGACCAAATTAGGATTCGGCTTTAATGATCAGTTCAGCGATGATAAAGCATTATGTCTGATACTGAACGATGGCATTATGTATTCCATGTTCATCACACATGAATTTTTTTCTACATTCACCAACCGATCCATTGCCGACAGTTCTTCAACACAGGTATTATTGGCAATAGAAGTGGAAAGTAAAGAGAAGGTAGATGAGATTGTGCAGGCAGCACTTGCAAATGGCGGCAGCCGTTACCGTGAGTCGGCCGATCATGAGTGGATGTATTACGATTCGTTTGCAGACCCTGATGGTCATCAATGGGAAGTGATGTACACCGATCCTGCAAAAATCCCTTCTTAACATTCATCATCAATTAAATTTCAGATCATGCCAACAATATTAAACCCTTATCTCATCTTTAATGGCAATTGTAAAGAAGCAATGAATTTTTACAAGGATTGTTTCGGTGGCGAGCTTACCATGCAAACAGTTGCCGAGTCGCCAATGGCAAGCCAGTTACCTCCCAGCCTGCAGGATGCGATTATGCATTCTCAATTGATCAGCGGTTCGATCGTAATTATGGCTTCCGACATGAACCGTGAAAAACTGAACGACGGCAATGGTTCACAACTTTGCCTGCAATGCAGCAGCGAAGAGGAAGTTAAACGCTTCTTTGAACATTTACAGCAAGGCGGTACGGTTACCGAACCATTAGCCAAAATGTTCTGGGGCGGTTACTATGGATCATTGATCGATAAGTATGGCAAATACTGGTCGTTCAATTATGAAGAACCTCACCCGTAAGAAAGTTTGTTAATCTTAAACAGGATGCTTAACTGCATCCTGTTTCCAATTATCTTTAGCAGCATAAAAATTTCGTCTATGAAATCGATGCTGCTTTTTCTCTTCAGCGCCTTTCTTTTTAGTACCGCAACCGCCCAAAGTTTTGCAGAGGCAGAACAGATTATGCTCAACAACCAGAAACAGTTGGGCGACGACCAGGCACTCATCATTTATAAAGATGGCAAAGTGTTATACCAGAAAATGCTGGGCGATTTCAGGCCAAACATACAGGCACCAATTGGCGAAAGCAGTCAATGGCTCACAGCAGCATTAGTGATGATCATGGTGCAGGAAGGAAAAATTTCGTTAGATGATAATGTTGGAAAATACCTGCCCATTTTCCCAAAGTGGATGAAGGGCTATATCACCATCCGCCATTGTCTTAGTCATACAACCGGTATTGAAACCGATAAACAAGGTGCAAGTAAATTATTTCAACGTAAAAGTTTTTCATCGCTTGAAGAAGAAGTGAATTACTATGCTGAAAAAAGAGCCATCGCCAACAATCCCGGCAAATGGTTTCAGTACGACCAGGTAGGCCCCTCCATTGCAGGCCGTGTATTGGAAGTAGTGACAAAGAAAAAATTCGACAGATTGATTCAGGAGAAATTATTTCGTCCGCTTAATATGCGTATTACAAGCTTTAGCAATTATACATCAGCTATCAGTCCGTTTGATGGAGCGAAATCTTCTGCCGTTGAATACACAAATTTCCTAAGCATGTTATTGAACAAAGGCATGTTCAATGGTAAACAGATATTAACGGAAGCATCTATTGAGGAAATGATGAAACTGCAAACCGGCACTGCGTTAAACAAATACACACCGCCTTTTATGAACGGTTTCAGTTATGGCCTCGGCACATGGCGTGAAACAACTGATGGCAAAGTGGTGAATTGTGTATCACAAAACAGCCCGTTTGTATGGATCGACTATTGCCGTGGCTACAGTTGTATTCTCCTGGCAAAAAAAGAAAGAGATGGATTAAAGCGTGAATTGTATGATCAATTGAAAGCAGCGGTTGATGCACAGTTAACAAGCACTTGCAAATAAGCTTTCTTATTTCTATATTGAAGAAACGAAATTTACAGGATGTACGAACATAAAACGCAACCGCTTGCACCGAAAGAGGTGTTTTATAAACGTATTGGAAGAAGCCTCCTCTTTTCCGGAATTGTTTTGTTGGTCAGTCTGGCAATTGGAATTTTTGGCTATCACTATACAACCGGAATGGATTGGCTGGATGCGTTACTAAATGCATCCATGATCCTCAGCGGCATGGGACCAGTTGATACTATTACTCAACCGGCCGGAAAATGGTTTGCTTCTTTTTATGCTCTCTTCAGCGGTGTGGTTTTTATTACAAACATCGGACTCATACTTGCACCAGCCATTCACCGCATTATGCACAGCCTGCATGTGGAAGATAAAGACTGATAGATAAACCAGTTCTTTCAACGACGCAAAAACAGCGTCTTATAGCTTTCCTGTATTTTTACAGTTACTAATTACAGCATCCTGTCAACCATTTCCACACATACTGCATTTATTAAACAAACAGCCGCATCGCTTGGTTTCAGCTATTGTGGCATTGCCAAAGCAGAACGGTTAGATGATGATGCACGAAAACTGGAAGCATGGCTGCACAAGGGCATGCATGGCAGCATGCAATACATGGAAAATCATTTCGACATGCGTGTTAATCCAGCACTGCTGGTGCCAGGAGCAAAAACGATGATCACGTTGATGATGAATTATTTTCCATCAGCAACTCAAAAAGAAAACACCCCAAAGATTTCAAAGTATGCATTTGGCAATGATTATCATGAGGTGATCCGCAGCAAGCTGAAAGAACTATTAGCGTTGATCAATACAAACATTGGTGAAGTAAATGGCCGTGGCTTTGTTGATAGTGCGCCTGTGTTGGAACGAAGCTGGGCACAACGAAGTGGCTTGGGATGGATCGGTAAGAATGGAAATCTTATCAGCAAACAAAGTGGCTCGTTCTTTTTTCTTGCAACACTCATCTGCGATCTTGAACTGGAATACGATGCGCCTTTTGCAAAAGATTATTGTGGTTCTTGCACGAAGTGTATTGATAGTTGTCCCACAGATGCGATCCTTCCCGACAAAGTAATTAATGGAAGCAAATGCATCTCCTACTTCACTATTGAATTAAAAGATGCATTGATCGATGAAAACATGAAAGGCAAATTCAACAACTGGATGTTTGGTTGCGATGTTTGCCAGGATGTTTGTCCGTGGAACCGTTTCAGCAAACCAACAAGCGAAACAGGCTTCACTCCCATTCCTGAAATCTTAAATCTCAGCAACAAACAATGGGAAGAAATGAGCGAAGAAACGTTCAGGCAAGTATTTAAAAACTCTCCGCTCAAACGAACAAAGTTTGCAGGTATTCAACGCAACCTGAAATTCATTCAGTCCCAATAAAAAAAGAAAGAGGCACAAATCCTCTTCTTAATAGATGTATCCCGGTTGCTTATTTAACAATAATGAACAAATTGATCAAAACATCAATCCAAACTTTACCACTACACGGTTGAAACGGTAATTATAATTCAGAACTGTTTCTCCCGTGGGCTGTGGCCAGGGCCAGGATTGCCAGCTGAAGCCTTCCTGTTTTTCGGGTACATGTTTATAAGAATAACCGACACTAAACAGGAACGCATCATCTTTCTTCGTAGCCAACCGAAATCCTACACCTGCATCGGTGTACAATCCTGTGCTTTGCGAAATAATATTCCGCTGATCTTTGTTTTTGATCCAGGGAATATGAGCACCTGCATCCGTATAAATAAAAAACGATTTACGTTGCCTGGAGAAATGATAACGTACATCTGCAAACAAAGGCACACCACGCTGCATATAAAAATCAAGACCTGCACCAACACCAGCATACCAGTTACCAAAACGAAATCCATTGATCGTTTGCAACACAAACGATTCTGTTGAACTTCCGGCTAACAATCCGCCTTGTATGATCGTTTGAAACTTTAAAGGATTCCCGGCAGCGGGTTTCACTTTCTCTTGTGCAAAAGAACAGGTAATCATCAAACTAAAGAGTAAAAAAAGAGTGTTTTTCATCCGATTATCTTTGAATAGCAATACTGCTTCGTTGACTGATATTATTTTGATTAGTGTAATCGAATTGCAACAAAGCCGTTTTTGTTACAACCAATGCATTGCCGTTCCATGCAATTACATCATAGGCCTCAAATCCTTTAACATGTTTCACCAGGCGTAGGCTGGCCGGGTTTGTTGCATTGAACACACGCAAACCATCTTTACCATCGCATACAAACAGGAGATTGCCATCCTTTGATAAACCATGCGGATTAGTGAGTGGGTATGTTTTAAGTAATGAAGGCGATTGCAGGTTTGTAATATCAATTACATCCAATTGATTTACCACTGCAGCACGACAAGTGGTGCCGCTGCGAAGTGTTACATAAGCATGTGTATCATCTGCAATAACAGGATCGCAGGCAAATGCATGTTGAAAACTTCCTGTTTTTTGAGGTGCTGCAGGATTCTGTACACTAAAGATGAACATACCATTATTCGAACCAATAAATAATTGTTCTTTGAATGGATAGATGGTTTCAATTCCCCAACCCACCGCTACTGTATTCAGTTGCTGTGGTTGATCTGCATTCTGCAAACCAAATACTTTCAGATCACTGTTTGAAACGGTGTAGAGATAATCATTCTTCAACGCAAATCTCGCCGTAGAACCATTAATGCCTTTTGTAACTGCAGCTGCACTTGATGAAGAAAAATTTTGTGCAACAGCAAGAAAACCTCTGTCCCACAGAAAAGGACCCTGCCCCTGTCCGTTACTACAGCTTACCGTTACCGTTGTATCTTTCCGCAGCCATTCGACGATCACAAGATTTGTATCGGCTGAAAACCCATTACTGAACGCACGGTACGGAAACACTTTTTCTTTAATACTCAACACTTTTATTTGCTGTGGATTACTGATGTCAATTGTAATAAGGTCGTTGAAGAGATCGGCATATAACCTGTTGCCTTTAATAGCGAGATCAATATTACCAGGCACTTCAATAAAACTGATGTTCTTTGGCTGTGATGGATTACTGTTATCGATCACATGAATACCTTTATCAATCTCATTGAGAAAAATAATGCTGCCAAAGAGTGAAATTTTGCCGGGGTTGACAATTGCTTTCGCAGGTTTGCTTTTTATTTCACTCCACACTTCCTGCTTGGTTTTATAAACCGGGCGAAGGAGTGTATATGTTTGTGTGCATTTGTCTTTAAGACATCCTTGCAAAAAAGAAACAGTTACAAGCAGTAACGCAAAGGTTTTGAAATTTCTTTGTTTCATATCACAGCAGTTTGTTTAGAAGGTTGACACTGCCTGCTTCAAAACCGTTGCGTTACTACTACTTATTTTCAGCGATTAAAAAAAATACGATAGCGGATGCCGGTTTGCCACCAATAATCTTTTGAGGCAGACTTATAAACAGATCGTAACCCATAATCGAGGTATAAACCTACTTGTGAACTTGTTTTGTCACCTCCCCACTCAAATGCAGAAGAAAGGTATAGCTGTGGTTGATAGATAGTTGCTTTTGTTTCTTTTGCGTTTGCAGTTCCGTTATAACCTGTTGCACGTTCGGCAGCTGTATAGCGGAATGCAGACAGCGTATCGGTTTGTGTTGATGACACAACAAACCAGTTATGAATGCCCGCAGCAAATAATAATCTTCCTTTTTTAATATCAGCAATTTTAAGTTCCAGTTCAAGAGGTACATTCAACGCATGCATGCGAAACTGCACCGTTTTCTCCTTTGTTGAAATATTGCTGAAATAATTGTTTGTAAGAATAAATGTATCAATTCGCTGACGCTGTGTAACAGAATAACTACTGTATTGATATTGCAGGCCTGTTACGAACGAATTCTTTTTCTTAAATGGCTTACGAAGCAGCACACCTGTACCAAAGTGCAATGACGGTTTTACAGCATACTCGTATTGCACAATACGTGTTACTCCCACTTGCCCGCCGTTATTATTTCCACTGGGAGCAAATGCATCAGAATAAGAAAAAGATTTAAATCCCGATCCCGGGAAAAGGCTTCCCCTGATATCAGATATTCCTGTACTTACATGCAAACCCATTTGCCATTTCCTTTTTGTAATTGTTGGAGCAGGCACGGCAAGTGCAATACCATTTGTATCAACAACAGTTGTTGATACGATTGTTTGAACTGAGTCTGTTTTAATTACTGCAGATTGATCAACAGCTCTGCTATCAACCTGTTCTACGGTTTGCTTTGCATCAATAGCAGCAGGCGGTTCTTTCTGTGCAACTGTTTTATCTGTTGCAGAAGCATCTGCTATTTCAACCTGTTGCTTTTTGTTTATTACTGCTGCATTTTTTTTATCCTGCTTCGTTGTTTGCTTTACCACTTGTTTTTTTGCAACTGCAGGTTGGTGATTAATGTTTGATTTGCTTGTCAGTTCATTCAACCTGTTTTCCTCAATTTGTTTTTCAACAGGAATTGCTTCGGTTGTAGTTGTTGATGATCCGGTTTTGGTTAATGGAGATTGGTTTGTATTCGTTTCAACAGCTGTTGTATTTGTCTTATTGGTATTTGCCTGTACAGCTGTATCGGGCTTTGCAAATTCTTCAGCAGGCCATACAGCATACAGTAATCCTACAATTAATAATGCTGCAATCGGTAAATAGAAAAACCATCTCCTGCGTTTTCTATCTTCTTCCAATTGCATTTCCACTTGTTGCCACACTTCTGCCGACGGCTTCAGTTTGAAGTCGGCCAGCTGCTGGCTTACTTTTTGTTCAAATTGATGATCCGCCATACACTTGCTTTTGGGGTTCGGAGTTATATTTTTCAATCCAGGTGATCAACAGGTTTCTTGCACGCATATACTGGCTGCGGCTGGTTCCTTCGCTGATGCCAAGCATCTTCCCTATTTCCACATGCGTAAATCCTTCTACAGCATGCAGGTTAAAGATCGTTTGATAACCGGTGGGCAACTGTCGTATCAGTTCGGCCAGTTGTTTGGTGCGTAGTAACACTTCAGGGTTATCATTACTCACAGGATGCAACGGCTCACTCAGGAACGACATATCGTATTGGTATTCCTTTTTCTTCTTCAAATAGTTTAATGCAGTGTTCACCATAATGGTGCGTATCCATCCGCCGAGTTCTCCTTCGCTGCGGTAAGTGTGCAGGTTACGAAACACTTTTACAAAACCTTCCTGTAGCACATCCTCCGCATCGGCCAGTGATTTGGTGTAGCGGTAACAAATACCCAGCATGATCTCAGCAAAAGCATCATAGAGTTGCTTTTGAGCCATGGCGTTGCCACGCAAACAGTCTTTTATTAGTTGCCGCTGATCGATCATTCAGGTTTTGTAAAGGGTTGACAAAGCTATTTCCCAATTCGTTGCTCCCCTGTTAAAAATAATTGCAATAAGAAGCCCCGTTAGAAAACGGGGCTGATACACTTAAAACATAACTACTGAAAAAAGGTTTAAATCGCCGGATCGGCCGGTGTATTTGGATTATTTAATCGTTCCTGGTCAGGATAAGGATAGAAATTCCTGTTGCGTTCAAATGATACAGGCACAGGGTTTACATTCGCCGGAGGAGCAGTGCGACCAAAACGGCGACTGTCTTCCAAACGCAAACCGCTTAAATACAACTCGGCACAACGCTGTCGGTAAACCTCGATTAACAGATCATTTACAGTAGTTGAACCTGAATATGCCGGAAGGTTAGCATGCACTCCAAACGCATCTCCACTTGATTGCTGACGCACCGCATTGATCTCTGTTATTGCATCAGCCACTGTACCTCCCGAACGGAGAATAGCCTCCGCTTTTATCAAACGCATTTCATCGGGTAAATAAACCGGGATAGGACTGCTGTTTGTTTGTGCAAAACCACGAATTGTGCGCAACACATCCGGACCACTTGATACTTGTGCACCCTGGAAATAAAAAGCAATACGACCATCAGCAGGATCAAATAAACCAGCGGGTAAACCAAAATTATCACGGGGTGAATAACTGTTTACTACACGCAATTGGTTATATAACGGATTAACAGTTTGAGCACCATCATAAGCAAACTGTGAAACTGAACTTAACGGGACAAGATTAGCAGCAGCAATTGCTTGCGCATAACGACCTGCCATCATATTATATCTCGCTAGATATGCATTAATGCAATTCAACAAATTGAAATTTGCACCAGCTACCCTTGTATTAAATTCACCTGAAGGTGCGGTAGCAGCAATTAAGGCGGCAGCCTGCTCTAACAATTCAATTGCTTTTAATAAACCGTTCTGACGGGTAACAAATGTTACGCCACCTGCTTTATTGGTTGCAATGGGCACTTGCTCAAACGCAGTTGCTAATCCACCTATCGCCATTGCTTTAAATAAATGTGCATGTGCAACTACTCCTGAACGCAAAGCGTTATCAGTTGCAAGTACTGTTGGCGCATTTGCAATAATATCATCGGCCATACCCATTACACGATTCATACGTAACCAAACACCCAATGTTGCTGCATTGAACGTTGGCAAAGCAGAACCACCTGCTTCAATTTCAAGCACTGTGGTGAAAGTGGCAATACCTTTTACTTCACGTGTTGTGCCGCCGGTTGTTATTGCCAGCGATTCAAATGCAGAAGCAGCATAGTTTTGTTTCATTCCAATACTGTAAGTGATCAATCCCTCACGTGTAGAAACAACCTGCGCATCGGTAGGACCATTCGGGTTTACAATATCCATCTTACAACTGCTGAACGCAATTGCAATGAGAGATAAAGAATAGACGAATATCTTTTTCATATCATTAAATTTTTTCAATTAGAAATTAACGTTTACAGCAAACATGATCATTCTTGGGATCGGCACTTCCACAAAATCGAAACCACGCACTGCATTATCCTGTCCTGCAGCGTTTACTTCAGGATCCCATCCGCTGTACTTATCAAATGAAAACAGGTTACGTCCTATAACACTTAAACGCATACTGTTGCCTTTTAGAAACTTCGGCTTCATGTTATACGCTAATGATACTTCACGAAGTTTCACAAACGATCCATCTTCGATCCAGTTTTCAAATATGCTGAAGAGAGCAGCGCTTGTTCCTTTAGGTACTTCACCACGCAATTCAGGTTCGTATCCTTTCAATCCACCATAAAAATCACGATCACCTACACGCTTGGTAAAGTTGAATACATCATAACCCAACATTGCGTCCCACTGCATACGGAAATTGAATTTGCCGAAATCGAGTTCATCAATTTTAGAAATAACGTGTTTAGGATTTGGCTGACCAATTACTTTGCTCAACAATGTGCCGGTTGGTTGACCATTTGAACCACGTTGAACTGTGTAATTACCATTTGCTAATTGTATCCCTCTTTCACGTTGTGGCAATCCATTCAAATCACGTAATAACGTTCCATCAGGATTACGTGCAAAGAAAGTACTGTAATATGCACCTAACGGATAACCATTCACTGCAGCAACCTGTCCAAAGCCACCGGCAAATGGCAGCACGCCGTTACCTTCCACACCATTCACTATGTTCTTATTATTGAGATAAGATAAGCTTGATACCCAGCGCAACTTATTCTTGTTAAGAATAACTGCACGAACAAGGAATTCAAAACCTTTGTTCGTCATTGTACCAATGTTTACAAAACGATTGTTGTAACCTGTTGTTGGTGCAAGTGTGCGGTTAAGGATAAGATCTTTTACATCTTTATTGAAATAGCTGAATTCAACACTGATGGCATCATTCAGCAAACCCAGATCGAAACCAACTTCAACTTCTGTCTGACGTTCGGGCTTCACTGTAAAATTGCCCAATGTAGATGGAGCAATATAACCCGCTTGTCCTCCATAAACTACCGGTGAGAAATTTGTAAAACGATCGTACTGACCAATAGCAGTTAAATTACCACTCTGCCCATAAGCTGCACGCAGTTTTAAACTGCTTACTGCTTTTGCAAGACCATCACTCCAGAATTTTTCGTTTGATACTATATATGTTCCGCTCACTTTCGGGAAGAACTGCCAACGGTTATCAATACCATATACAGATGATGCATCTACACGTGCGGCACCAGTAACAAAGTATCTGTTTTTAAAGCCAAAGGTCTGTTGCAGAAATGCACCCATTATTACACGCTCACCTCTAAACTCACCTGCAGCAATGGTTCCATTATTAATGGTTTGGCCAAATGCACCTAACTGTGTTGCATTTGCAGAGAACGTTAATGTACGGTCGTATTGCAATGTGCCGCCTAGTGACGTTGTTGATTGCAGCTCGTTTGCAATTTCTTTTTGATACGTAGCTGTAAGATCATTATTCAACTGAATTACAGTTGCATCTGCACGACGTATAAAACCACCACTGTAAGATGGCGTTGTATTACGTGGAGGAATATATGCAGTTGCAGTTTGTGTGTAATTATCGATACCGGAAGTAAATTCAATATTCAAACCTGTAACGGGTTTAATTGTTAACTGTGCGCTTGAAACAATTCTGCTTGTCTTTTGGCGGAAATCGAAACGCTCAATTGCTTCTAATGGATTTGTACGTGCGACAATGGCTGATGCATTTATTGATGGATAAATACCGGTTGCCGGATCTTTATCCGGATTAACATAGTTGTTGCCAAAAATAAATCCGGTCAATGCACCATACGCTTCATTGATACCGCCGTTAGGAATTTCTTTACTTGTGCTGTATGTATAAGCAGTATTGAAATTAAGCGTCATTGTTTTGTTCAGCTTTTGCTGCAGGTTTAAACGAAAACCATTCCGCATAAAATTGGTGTTGCGTATTATGCCTTCGTTATAGAGATTTGAAACCGATGCATAGTATTTTGTATTTACATTCCCACCTGAAACGGACAATACATTCTCTGTACCAATTGCGTTTTGGAATATCTTATCCTGTAAATCATAACGCTGTACAGGAACTGTTGTAAGATCGCTTGCAATAAAGTTTGTAAACCTGAATGGTACTTTATTGTATTCTAATTTTTTACGAAGTGAGCTGCTACGTAATTGTGTTGAAAAATTAAATTGTGGCTTACCTTCACGGCCTTTCTTTGTAAAGATCTGCACTACACCATTATTTGCTCTTGAGCCATAAATAGCAGCAGCAGCAGCACCTTTAATAATTTCAA
Organism: Lacibacter sp.; assembly: GCA_036675885.1. Classification (GTDB taxonomy): domain Bacteria; phylum Bacteroidota; class Bacteroidia; order Chitinophagales; family Chitinophagaceae; genus Lacibacter. Next base: position 22,834 of record JAKFDY010000597.1, read on the forward strand.
TACGATCAATATCTGCGGGGTTTAAATCAACCAACCTGTTTTGTGCATAACCACCAAGGTCAATGAGCTGCCTGGAATCGTTATTGACAATTACACCATCAACAATATATAAGGGATCAGAAGAACCAACAATGGTACTTGGTCCACGTAAGCGAACTGTAATACCACCAGCGGGGTTACCACTGTTTTGGGTAACCTGTGCACCTGCAACTTTTCCCTGCAAACCCATATCAATAGATGTTGCACCACCTCTTGTTAACTCCCTGCCAGAAACTGTTGAAATAGCATTACCCAATTGTTTTTTCTTTGTGGCCACACCTGTACCTGTTACAACAACTTCATCCAGGCCTAACACATCATCCTCTAACTCAACATTGCTTGTGTAACTGTTTGTACCACTTTCAATGGATATATTTTTAGTTGCTGTTTTATATCCAACACCCGAAAATTCCAATACATATTTACCGGGTTTTAAAGTAGCAGAAAAACTATACGCTCCGGTTGCATCTGTTGATGTACCAAAATTTGTGTTGCGCACCACTACCGAGACGTTAGGGGCGGCTGCATTACCCGAACCGGTTACCTTACCCGAAATAGTTACCTGTGCCTGAACCATAGAGCACAGCATTAACAAGAGCAGAAACATGGGCACTTGCACCCATCTGCCTTTTTGCTTTTTTAAGTTTCGTTTCATTCTGCAGTTTTTAGTTTGAATAATCAATGTGAAGCATTAGAGAATGCTGATGCCGGCTTTTTTATAAGGGTCGAAAATGCTGCTGTCAGGTGATAGTTCGGTTACCAGCATATCCAGTTCATTTGCTTTGCATACCTGGATGTTTTGTACCGTATTTATTTTTTCAGAGATGGATAACGCAACTACTTTAGATGCTGATTCACGCATGGCTTTCTTTACCTGCACTACGTCATAATCATTATCAGTTAAACCATGTTCAAGATCAAGTGCATTGATACCGAGAAAACACAGATCAACTTTAAATTGCCTGATCTTAAGAATAGCTTCTGCTCCAATGGAAATTTGTGAACTCTTTGAAAGCTTATCGCCAATAAAGATTACTTCAATATTTGGGTGATGAATGTATTCCAATGCTGCGGACAGGCTGCCTGTAATAAACGTTGCACGCAAATTCTCCGGCAATGCTTTCGCCATTTCAATAATGGTTGTACCACCGGTGCTCATCACAAACATGCCATCTTTAATAAGTGATGCTGCTTTTTGAGCAATGGTTTTCTTTGCATCAATACTATAAACACTGGAAGAATTAATGGAGCTGCTGAATGATCTTGATAAAGCACCACCATGCACTTTAATGATCTTGCCCTTATCGGCAAGTTCCTGCAAATCACGACGGATGGTATCTTCTGATACATTGATCTGGGCACTGAGGTCAGATGACAACACACGGTTGTGCAGGTTCACCTGGTGTACAATAAAAGCTTGTCGTTCCTGCTTAAGCATATTGATTTGGCGGTTGATCGTTAGAAATAAGAGAAAGGAAAAGTACAAAAGATTTTAAAACCCGCAAAAAAATGCACCCTCATTCTGCATGAACGGCACAAAACAGCATAAAAAATCAACCGAGGTGCAAATTCGGGCATTTCTTATATTTATTCTATGAACAGGAACATGCAGCAGTTAACCGCCATTGCGCAGAAAAAGCAACGCCGCATTATTGGGTTGATGAGCGGCACGTCGGTTGACGGGTTGGATATTGCTTATTGCACTATTTCAGGCGAAGGACACGACACAGTAATTGAAGTAACAGCTTTTGAAACCATTGCTTATGATCCTGATTTTAAAGCAGAGATTAAATCTGTATTCTCTAAAAAAGAAGTTGACTTTGAAAAGTTGTGCTTGCTCAATCCTTGGATAGCACGGCAACAGGCAGCAATGATCAATGCTTTTCTGCAAAGGCATAATATTAAAAAAGAAGAAGTTGATTTGATTGCCAGCCACGGACAAACAGTTTATCATGCACCAAAAGCTTTGCATCAACAGGAAAAATTCAGCAATGCAACATTACAAATAGGTGATGGCGATCATATGGCTGTCGAAACAGGCATTATCACCATCAGTGATTTCCGGCAAAAACATATTGCTGCCGGTGGCGAAGGCGCACCACTCGCTGTGTACGGCGATTATTTTATTTTTTCAAAAAAAGGCGAAGACCGCATTATGCTTAACATGGGTGGTATTGCCAACTTTACTTTTCTTCCGGGTTCAATGGATGCCAACAAAATTTTCAGTACCGATACAGGTACAGGCAATACATTAATGGATGCATTGATGCAGCAACATTTCCCGGGCAGGTATTTTGATGAAGGTGCAACTGTTGCAAAAAAAGGAACGATCAATACATCATTACTTGATGCGCTAAAAGATCATCCGTTCTTTCAGCAATCATTTCCAAAAACAACCGGACCGGAATTGTTT
>JAKFDY010000598.1:0-3406 GCA_036675885.1 Lacibacter sp.
TTGCCGTGCTTACCCGGGCCACCATCCGCCCAGGCAAACGCTCCCGTTTTTGGAAACATGTGGAAGCTGTGTCGAACGATATGCGGAAAGCCGACGGCTTCCGGTTTTCGGTGGGCATTGGCGAATCACCCTGGTTACGACAAGCCACTTTCTCCATTTGGGACAGTAAGGAACAGATGAAACAATTTGCTTACAAAATGCCGAGGCATGCAGATGTAATCCAGAAAACAAGAAAAGAGAATTGGTACAGCGAGGATATGTTTGTTCGGTTTAAAGTGTTGAACAGTTGGGGAATAGACCTATGAGGTTTGCAGCACAGCAACCCCGCCCGGCAAACCTCATAGGTTTAACAGCAAAAGCTGTAATCTTGCAGCCAATTACATGTCAACTTCAGCACACCGTTATTTCATCATCAATAAACCATACGATATGGTTTCGCAGTTTATCAGTTCGCATGATGTGCGCTTGCTGGGCGATCTTGATTTTGAATTTCCGGAAGGCACACATGCCATTGGACGATTAGATAATCATTCAGAAGGATTACTGCTGCTAACCACCAATAAAAAAGTAACACGCCTGCTTTTCGACCCCAAGAAAAAACACGAGCGCAGTTATCTCGTAATGGTGAACAATATTGTAACACCTGAACTGCTGGAACAATTAAGAACAGGTGTAACCATTCCTGTAAAAGAAGGCGAAGAGTACACTGCCATCCCCACTTCCATTGAGATTGTTGAAGATGTAAATGATGTGTACAGGCATATGGATGATGTGCGCCAACAATACGCACACACCTGGCTGCTAATGACGTTGACTGAAGGCAAATTTCACCAGGTGCGTAAAATGGTGCAGGCGATCAATCGGCGTTGTCAGCGATTGGTGCGTGTATCGATCGGCAATTTAAAACTCGGTGATTTAGAGCCTGGTGCTGTAAAAGAAATGAATGAGAACGAGTTTTTTGAGTTGATCGGAATTGAATATGCGGGGTAAAAAGTTCTACCAGCGAATTAGTTTAGACGAGATAAATTCTGTTATAATAATCTCATCTTCCGTTTCGAAAAAGACAACTGTATATTTTTCACGATAACTGATACATTTGTATCCTAATAATAAACGTTGAGGCTCACGACACAAAGCATATGATTTACGTTCATCAGAAAGTAATTGCAGGAAATCATAAACTTTATCAGTAAACTTTTCTGCTGTTGCAAGCATACCTTTCGATTCAATAAACCAAGCAATAGCAGCAATGCCTTAAGCAGCTGAACGTTTCACAATTACTTTTCTTCTGCCCATTTTTTAATCAGTTTCTTGCTGTAAGCACGGGCCTCTTCAATTAAAAGTGTTTTTTCAGGCTTCGCTTTCAACGCTGCTTTTTTCTGTAGTGTTTTGTACTCCTTTTCAGGAATAAGCATATACTTCTTTTTATCAATTACAATCTCAGTCATAAGGATGCATTGTGCTTCAAATTTACTGAAATTTTGTTCAGGGATCGAACAAATGGCACTCCTTGCCGCTTGCCCCAAATTTCCTTATCTTGCAGCATGTGTTTACAGAAACATATTGCTACAAATAATTTGCTGCCCTATTTCCTCAACCTGATTGCAGCAGGTGAAGGCAGTTTGCCCGATTACTAATCTTTTATTTCTAACTTGTTTACCGGATAGAAGTGCCTCTGTACTTGTGTTCATCTTATTTTGATGCAGATTGAGCAGCCGGTTGAACAGTTTTCTGTTTTCACCACATTCAATCACGAAACACTTATCATTTAAATATTTCTTTTATGGTTCAACATAATTATTACGTTGAAAACGAATTAGGCCGATTGCAAAAATTAGTTATTCATAGTCCTGATGGTGGTATCGGAAAAATTATTCCCGGTACGTTTGCCGATAACCTGTACGATGATATTGTACACCTCAACAAAATGCAGAAAGAGTACAATCATTATGTAAAGCTATTATTGTATTTCCTCGACCGTGAAAAAGTAAACTACATCAACAACTACCAGCAAACGGCAGATGCAGATAAAAGATCCTGGTGCTATATCCCCGGTAAAGACGAATATTTCAACAGCGACAAAGTACTCGACACGCAGCAATTACTTGCAGAGATTATTAAAGATGAAAAAGTAAAACTGCGGTTGATCTCTGCTATTTGCTCATACGAAGAATCGAGCTATGCTATTCAGCAGGTTTTGGAAAATATAAATGATGCACCGTTGCTTGCAAAAATTTTCATCACGGGTATTTTACCTGCAGAAGCAATGGGTACACATGAAGATCAGTACATCTTCCCTCCTATTCCCAACTTTATTTTTACACGTGACATTGGCATTATGGTGAAGGATCATATCCTGTTGAGTCGTATGGCCACTGTTGCAAGGAGAAGAGAATCGTTACTAACAAAATTCTTATCGCTTTATTATTTCTTTAAAGACGAGCCACAAAAAGTAATGGAGATTATTGAAGAGAGCGACTTCTTTTTGTATGAAGAAGAAGAACGTAAACACCGCATCATTACCATTGAAGGTGGCGATGTAATGATGATCCATCCCAAACATTTTGTAATTGGCTGCAGCATACGTACCAGCAGCAGTGCAGTAAACGAAATGGTGCATACGTTGTTCAGTAAACCTGAACTGGGTATTGAAAAAATATCGGTTGTAAAAATTCCACGCAACCGTGCACAAATGCATATCGACACCATTTTTACACAGGTGAAACGAAATGTGTGGGTGTTATACGGTCGTTTCAGTGAACGCATTTTGAAAGCAGAGCATATCAGCAGGCACAGCTATGTAAACAAACTTTCGCATAACCCACGCCAGCTGGAAATGGAACAAGTAGAGATTCTACAATTTCAGAAGCCAACCAATGAACCATACATTAAAACAAGAGATTACAGTATTCATAAACGCCTTCCCGGTATTGAATCATTATTACGGCAGATAAGTGTTGAAGATTTTGCTGTGAAGCCGGAAGATGTAAAGATCATTTACAGCGGCAACAATATATTTCCGCATGATGAACGTGAACAATGGACCGATAGTTGCAATGTTGTTGCCTTGAAAGAAGGTGTTGTTATTGGTTATGATCGTAACGATAAAACAGCAGATGCATTTAAAGAAGCTGGTTTCAATGTGCTCACTACTACCGAAGCATTTGAGCAATTCGAAAATGGTGTAGATCCTGAAACAATCGAAAACACATTGATCTTATTGCCAAGTGCCGAACTGTCGAGAGCAAGGGGCGGCAGCCATTGTATGAGTATGCCGTTGTTGAGAGAGAAGTTGTGAGAAGCAAGTTTTAAGTTCTGAGTTCTTAGTTGAGCGTTTGAAACGGCGAGGTCAAAACTAAATGCTGAAAGCACATTTTCAAATTCTCAAATTATCTAATTTTCAAAT
>JAKFDY010000599.1:0-5633 GCA_036675885.1 Lacibacter sp.
ATAAAATCTTAATAGCTACAACAGAAATTATAAGACCCAACAGAAAATTTCCAAGAAACAAAATAAAGAAAAAACCGCCCTCAATGAATTATAAACAATTGTAGCTTAAGTAAACGACATTGATTGCATATTGCCTGTTGCTAATTGCCCATTGCCTGTTGCTTATCTTGTTTATGTGAGATCATCCATAGCCCAATAAAGGTAAAAAGTCCATTGATGATGAGGAGTTCAATACCGATTTTAAAACCTCCAAACAATGAGTAAGAAAAATTTTTGAGTGCAGTTCCGGTACCGCCGGTCAGTTGCAGTTTGTTTACAAACCATGCAGCATTATTAATCAGATCAACCCCAATTACCAACAAAGGAGCAGCAATACAAACAAGCAGGCTTTTCTTATCGTTGATCTGCCGATTTGTTAATATACCAAATGCGAACAAGCCCAGTAAGGGTCCATACGTGTAACCTGCCACTTTCAGAATTACATCAATAATCGATTTATCATCGATCCATTTGAATAACATTACGCATAAAAAGAAGATGACGGTGAACGTAAGATGAACTGTTAAGCGTGTTTTGCGTTTACCTTTTTCATCCAGGTCATCCCGGCGTTTTAATCCCAATATATCGATACAGAAAGAGGAAGTAAGTGCTGTTAATGCCCCATCGGCACTGGGAAACAAAGCAGATATTAATCCGATGATAAAAATAACGCCGATTGCAACGGACAGATAATTTCCTAACGCAATAGCCGGAAACAGATCATCGCCCTTTACTTCCAATCCATTTGCACCGGCATAGAGATATAATAAGCCGCCCATTAACAGGAACAGGAAGTTTACAAACAACAACACAAAACTGAGTGTCATTACATTTTTTTGCGAATCTTTAAGTGTGCGTACACTTATATTCTTTTGCATCATCTCCTGGTCAAGACCTGTCATGGCAATTGTGATAAAAGCGCCACCCAATATCTGCTTCACAAAAAATCCGGAAGCCTTTACATCGGTATTAAAGATTTTCAGCATACCCTTTTCGCTCAACTGTCCCATGGTTTGTGAAAAACTGAAATCCATTTTGTTCATGATAGCAATGATGCAAACTACAAGACCAATGAGCATGCAACTGGTTTGCAATGTATCGGTATACACAATTGTTTTTACACCACCCTCAAAGGTGTACAGTAAAATAAGAATCAGGATCACCAATGCAGTTAACCAGAACGGAACTCCCATTGCATCCAGAATAAATATTTGCAGAATATTTACCACCAAATACATTCTTGCTGTAGCACCTAATGTTCGTGACAGAATAAAATATGAAGCACCTGTTTTATAACTCGTTGTACCAAACCGATGTTCGAGATAATTATAAATAGAAGTGAGATTCATTTTATAATAAAGTGGCAGCAACACATAAGCGATCACGAGGTAACCAAGAAAATAACCGATTACCACCTGGAAATACGCAAAACCCGCTGCACCAACTGTTCCCGGCACACTTACAAACGTAACTCCACTGAGCGATGTACCGATCATACCAAATGCCACCAGCATCCAGTTGCTGCTACGGTTACCAATAAAAAAAGAATCGTTATTTGAATTTTTGGAAGTGTACCATGCTACCACAAGCAGCAATAAAAAATAACCAAACACAAACGAGAACAGCAAGAGTGGCGACATAAGGACTTGTTTAAAAATGAAGATAAAGAATTAATCGAACGGTCATACAGTTTGCTTACTTTGCAGCATATTTTTATAACATGCAATTCACATCACTTGCAGTTTTTTGCGGATCAAAACCTGGAGCCGATCCTCTCTACATTGCACATGCAAAAGAACTGGGCCGGTTGATGGCTGAAAAAAATATTAAGCTTGTGTATGGTGGTGGTGGCAAAGGTATTATGGGTGCTGTTGCAGATGCAGTAATGGAAGCACATGGAAAAGTAGTGGGTGTAATTCCTGAAGTATTACTCGAGTGGGAAGCACAACACAAAGGCATTACCGAGTTGCATGTGGTTACAGATATGCATGTACGTAAAAAGATGATGTATGAATTGTGCGATTCTGCAGTGGTACTCGCAGGTGGTTATGGCACGTTGGATGAATTGTTTGAAATGCTCACATGGAATACCTTGAAGATCCACAACAAAAAAATATTCATCGTTAACAGCAATGGATTTTACACACATTTAATTGAACACATGCGCCAGATGTTTCGTGAAGATTTTCTTTATGAATTACCGGAAGAACGTATTGTAATTGTAAACGAACCTGCCGGAATTTTTTCTACCGTTCCCGCTTAGGTTTAAAATAAAATAAGAATGTTGTGCGGAACACGGGCTGAAGCCGCCTGTAACTATCAATATAAGGCGAATTAGGATTGCGGAGCACATCCACCATAATACTTGTATAAAACTGGTTGCCACCAATGGTACGGTTCCCATAACCCGCACCAACCAGAATACTCGGCGCAGTACGATTTTCTTTGAATACAATATCTCCTCCTGACTTCACACTGTATGCAATACTATTGTATTCAAACTGTCCTCCAATGAACAACATATTAACCGGCCACACACGAACAAATGGTCCACCGCCAAATGTCCATTGCCTGTATGTTGTTGGCGAGTTGGGATCGTTTTGTGTAATGAGGTTTACATTGGTACCAATACCCACATCAATAAAGCGGTTTAAGCTGTAACCAATTTCAGGGTTTAACCCAAGAATAAAACCGTTGAAAAAACCAAGGTTGATGCCACTACCAATAAATAACTGATCTCTTTTGAAACCTTTTTCCTTTTCATCATCTTCAGCATTCTGTGCAAAAGAAAAAAACGAAGTCATCAACATCAAAAAAAAGAAAAGTGATTTTTTCATTTGTAAAAGCTTTTATTACAGATCAAAAATTTTACCGGGGTTCAATATATTGTTTGGATCAAAAGCCCGTTTTATTTCACGCATGAGGCGAAGGTTGGCTTCTTTCATCACAATATTCATGTATCCTTTTTGTATCAGACCAACACCATGCTCACCGCTGATGGTTCCTCCCAACTTGTAAACCAGTTCAAACATTGCACGCAAGCATTTATTCATTTCTGCATCACCATAGCTGTTAGGTGTTCCTTCTTTGTGTATGCGGATGTGAAGATTACCATCGCCTGCATGGCCATAACACACTACATTAAAATTATATTGCTTGCCCGATTCTTTTACACCACGGATCAACGCTGGCAATTCTGCACGGGGGACAACAGTATCTTCTTCAATAGTATAACCAACCAGCTTCACTGCTTCTGCAACACGCCTGCGCAATTTCCATAATTCTGCTTTTTGTTGAGCATCGTCTGCAAAGTACAATTCACCAATATCATATTTCGTTAAGAGTTCGCTAATTGCTTCCATCTCTTTCATCAACACATCCACATCATTTCCATCTACTTCAATAATAAGATGTGCTTCTGTATCTTCTGTAAGAGGAACAGCAGAACTATCAACCATTTTGCTAACGATCTGCAATGCATCGATTTCAATCAACTCTAATCCGCTCGGTACAAATCCTGCACGAAAGATCTCACTCACGGCTTCACCCGCCTGTTCTAAATTTCTGAAAGGCACAAGCATGAGCAAATCATATTTCGGCAACGGGATCAATCGTAATACGATCTTGGTTACAATGCCTAATGTTCCTTCGCTGCCAACAATTAAATGTGTAAGATTATAACCAGTAGAATTTTTCAACACGTTTGCACCTGTCCATATTACTTCACCACTTGGCAACACCACTTCAAGATTCAATGCATAATCTCTAACTACGCCATACTTCACTGCTTTAGGGCCTCCGCTGTTTGCAGCAATATTTCCACCAATAAAACAACTGCCTCTGCTGCTTGGATCAGGTGGATAAAATAAACCAACTTTCTTTACTTCTTCCATCAAAACTTCTGTAATAACACCCGGTTCGGTTGTAACCTGGAGATTACGTTCATCTATTTTTAAAATGGAATTTAAACGTTCGGTTGAAAGTAATATGCCGCCTTTATGTGCCAATGCAGAACCTGCCAAACCTGTACCTGCACCACGTGGAGTAACCGGGATAATTGCTTCATTACAAAGCTTCATGATGCGGCTGATCTCTTCTGTTGTACGTGGCTTTACCACCACTTCGGGAGGGAAATGAAGATTCTCTGTTTCATCATGCGCATATTTGCTGAGTGATTCTTCATCAACAAAAACATATTGTTCACCTACAATGGCTTTTAGTTGCTGAACAATTTCCGTATCCACTTTTGCATAATTGCCAAGGGAGATCATATGCTGATTTTTGGGCGAAATTCGGAAAGGACGGGCAGGCAGCAAAATCTATTCGATGAATGAGTGTTTATTAGAAGACTGCCTGTTTCATTTCAATCATATATTTCTCTTCGATGTCCGATCTCAATCACAAACACTTTTAATACATTGTCTTCGATCAGGTAAATTACTCTGAAATCTCCAATACGTATTCGAAAACCATTTCGTCCCGTTAATTTTTTGTATCCTGGAGGCCTTGGGTTATTACCAAGATCATAAATCGCCTTGATAATCCTGTTAAAGTTTGGTGCAGCTATCTTTTGAAGTTGCTTCTGCGCAGAACGCTCAATCAGTACTTCGTACATGATTATTTGTTGCGTTGTTTTTTTAATTCTGAAACAGCTTGCTTAAGAGGGGTAAACTTATGCTTACGCTTCATGGCCTTGTCAAAGGCACGAATATCTTCCATCTCTTCTGCTAATTCCAGCAATTTTTTATATTGCTCAACAGGTATTTGAACAGCAACAGGCTTGCCTTTTTTATCAGTTACGATTTGTTCAGTAATACTCATATAACTAATTATGTTTCTAAATTACAGCTAATCGTCGAAACAGACAGCGTCATCATTTAAAATCTCGGACACAAACTCTGTCTCCTCTGGCTCTTATCTCCAAAGTATTCGTTGTAATAACCGTTCTTGATGAGTGAAAATTCATAGGCACCATTTGCACTGTTGAAACGGCTGAGATTACTCATAGTGGCATCGTATGTAAATGTGAAACGGATATCCTTCCACTCAAGACCAACCATTGCTACAGCTGCATCGGCCCAGCGATAATAAGCGCCGCCAAATACCACCACACTTCCATCACCCATTACATTGTAGGCAAGGTTAGCCCCAAATACTGTTTCATTTGCACCTGCCTGCGATGAGAAATACGCATTGGGATTAACGATCCAGTCATCATTAATTTTATAACTACCATTGAGGAAACCAATATAACGACGTGGTACTTCATTGGTGCCATTACTAAAAAATGTTTCCTTTGGTTTATTGATATGGTGAACTGAAATACCTGCATTGAAGTAAGTATTTTCTGTTGGGAAATATGCATAGTTCATACCCACCTGCAGATCAAAATAAGAAGAGCTGGGATTAGTGAGCTTTGCTTCGCCATTGGGAGCGCCTGCATCAAAGAATTTACCATTCCATTGATTATCGAAGGTAAATTTGGTTACATCAATACGTTTGCTTGCATAACCTGCATTAAATCCCGCACTCAGCAAACTGCTTAAACCAATCATCTGGTGATAAGCAACCGATGCATATACTTTATTTGAACG
>JAKFDY010000600.1:0-19056 GCA_036675885.1 Lacibacter sp.
TTCTTCGCCTTGCTTGGTATTTGTTTGAAAGAATGATTTGGGGCCGATCTTGAATACAAAGTCTTCCAGCTTTTCACTTACATAACCACTGCCGAAAAAAATCTCAGGCTGCAGATCATAAATACTATCGTTCCATTTAGGATTGATGGTATAAAGCAAGGTTGAGATCTCGGGGAACTCTGCTAATAATGCATTGAACAGTAACTCACGGTTGGGCACATCATCATAACCAAATGTGATGTTCACCATCACTTCGCCGGTGGTGGTCATCCGGAAGATCATGGTACGTAACCAGCCTTCGTGTGCTTTAATATCATAAAAGGAGAAGCCATGCTTCTTTGCGAATTGCCTTACAAAATTGCGGATGGCATTGTTGGGTTCCTGCTGCAGGTAGCAGGTATGTATATCGATGACCTTATCAAAAATTTTGGGAACATGAAAACCTAAGGCAACATCAGCCGGTGGCAGAGCCGGTTCTGTTTCTTCAGCCGACGTATTGGCCTGCGCCGCTTTCGCTCTCTCTTCATCTTTCTTCAATAATTCTTCACGTGTTAGATAGCGTTTATTGCTGAACGTATATTCAAGTTTGTTTCGGTAGTATTTTGTCTGCTTTGCGCCAACAATGGGCAACAGCTCCGGCAAATCAATACGGCCGATGCGTTTCAGGTTTTGTTCTACTTCCCGTTGTTTATACTCCAGCTGCTTTTCATAGGGCAACATCTGCCACTTGCAACCGCCGCACAAACCGAAATGATCGCAAAACGGGGTTGTACGTTCGGGAGAATATTCATGAAAGTGGACAGCTTTTCCTTCAGCCCAGTCTTTTTTGCTTTTACCCAGCTGAACATTCACCACATCGCCGGGCACGGCACCCTCAATAAACACCACTTTCCCATCCACACGGGCAATCGATTTGCCTTCGGCGGCATAATCTTCCACTTTTACCTGTTCGAGTATCCTGATTTTCTGTTTTTTTCTCACGGCGCAAAGGTAATACCGATACGGTATCTGTAATCGTCCAATATTCACTTCGCTCAATTGGCCTCAACAGCTACTCTATCGGCATTTCGCCCAACTATTTCATCTGAAATAAGATACGGTTGGCTTAACAATCGACCGCTTTGCAAATCGTTAACAGCTACAGAAAGCTTTTGAATTAACTTTACGTCATTCGCTATGAAGAAATCAACCCTTGTTCTCACAACCCTTTTATGCGGCAGTACCCTTTTCAGCCAGGGTTACCGTATTGCTGTTCAGTACAAACCTGTAGCTAACAGTCGTCTCTATCTTGGTTATTATTTCGGCAGTCAGAAATATGTGCTCGATTCAGCCTTGATTGACTCTAAAGGTGAAGCTGTTTTTACCGGTGCCGAAAAACTCACCGGCGGTTTGTATATCGTGGTTGATCCTCAAAAGAAAACCTTTGTTGATATTCTTATTGATAAAGAACAGGAGTTCAGCGTAAACATTGACAGTGCGGCCTTCACCATTATTTCTATTAAAGGTTCAAAGGAAAACGATTACCTGAAAAAATATAAAGATGCTTCGGCATTGTATTACAGCAATTATCCGCAGCTGATGAATGATCTTGCTGCTGCAAAAACAAAACAGGACAGTGCTGCTGTTCAACGAAAGCTGAACGAAGCGAATGTAAAAGCACAGCAATGGCGTGACAGTTTTATTTCCGCTCAACCCGATGCTTATCTTGCTTTATTATTTCGCCTATTGAAGGAACCTGTTTATTCAGCGGCAGGTGCAAAAACAAAGCAAGACAGCGTTGCTGCATTTTATCAATACAAACAACAATTCTGGCCAAACATATCTTTTGCTGATGAACGTCTGTTACGTACGCCCATGTTTGAGCAACGACTCAACCGCTACATGGAAACAGCAGTGATCCGTGATCCGGATAGCATTAAACTGGAGCTTGATAAATTCATTCTATATAGTCGTACCAATAAGACCATGTTCAGGTATTTCATTAATCGTTTTACCAACGAGTATATGAACCCGAAGTATATGGGGCTTGATGTGGTGTTTCTTCACCTGTTTGAAAAATATTATCTCACTAACCAGGTTGACTGGCTCGAGAAAAAAGACCGTGATCTTGTTTTCAACCGGGCTTATAATATTTATGGAAATATTGTTGGCGAGCCTGCTGCTGAATTGAATTTGTTAGATACACTTAACCGCAAGGTGAATTTGTATTCCATCAAATCACCTTATACGGTTGTTATTTTCTGGGACCCCGATTGCGGTCATTGCAAAGAACAGGTGCCAAAAGTTGATAGTCTTTACCGGACCAGCTGGAAAAAACAAGGTGTAAAAGTAGTTGGGGTGTTGAGTGATGGCTCTGGCGATGACGAAGCAAAAGCAAAAGAAATACAGCAACGCTGGACCGAATATATCCGCACAGAAAAGTTGATCGATTGGGTGCATCTGTACCAGACCACCCAAATGCGGAAGGCAGAACAGGCGAACCAAACACCAGGTTTTCGACAGGCATACGATGTTTTTCAAACGCCCACAATATATTTGCTTGACGAACAGAAACGAATCGTTGCAAAAAAAATAAATCCTGAGCAGGTTGATGAACTCCTGCAGTTTAAAAAAAATAACCAAACGTCCAAACATCCATAACCAAAGCTTATGCGTAACATTCTATTTTTTCTATTGATGGTTGCAGCTACAGGCAGCCAGGCACAAACCCTTTTTACTTACGGCACAAACAAAGTTGACAAGAAAGAATTCTGGCGTGCATTTTCCAAAAACAATAATGGCGCAACTGATGAAAAATCGATCAGGGAATATCTTGATCTCTTTGTGCGTTTTAAACTGAAAGTACAGGCAGCAAAAGATGCAAAGCTTGATACATTGCCCAACATCCAGAATGATATTGCTGCTTTTCGTGCACAGATCATTGAACAATACATGCGCAATCAGGGCAGCAATAAAGAACTGGTAAATGAAGCCATTGAACGCAGTGGTTCTGAATTGGAAATAGCGCATGTGTTTGTTGGATATGATAACGATACCGCAAAAGCAAAAGCTGCTATTGATAAAGCCTATGCTCAACTGCAGACAGGTGCCGATTTTTCCAGCACATCAAAAACATACTCAACCAACGAATATGTAAAATCAACCAGTGGTTATATTGGGTATGTCTCTGCTTTCTCGTTGCCTTACGATCTTGAAACAGCTATTTATAACACAGCACTTGGCGCTTATTCAAAACCGGTAGCAGGAAAAAGCGGTTATCATATTTTTAAAGTGATGAATAAGCGTGCAACACTTGGTAAAATGAAAGCTGCACAAATACTTATCGCCCTGCCTGCCAATGCAACGCAGGAGGAAATTGCTGCAGCACGCACAAAAGCGGAGATGGTTTATGGTTTAGCGAAAAAGGGTGATGCATTTGATAAACTTGCGCAAACTTACAGCGACGATAAGCTGTCATTTCAGAATGGAGGAGAATTACCTGAGTTTGGCTTTACGAAATACGATGCCTCATTTAGCAAAGCTGCATTTGGGTTGCAAAAGAATGGCGATATCAGTACGCCTGTACAAACTGTTTCCGGTTTCCACATCATCAAACGTTTGGAATTAAAACCTGTGGTAACAGATAAGAATGATCCGGCAATTGTGCAGGAGTTTAATGAAAAAGTAAATACCGATGCACGTATTAATGTTGCCATTGCCAAGCAGAAAGAACAGATACTAAAGAACAGTAATTACAAAGCACTTCCTTACAACGAAAAAGAAGTGTGGATCATTACTGATACATTGCTGAAAGCAAAGAACTATGCAGCCATCTATAAAGCCAACCAGCAAAAACCATTATTTAAATTAGGCACAAAAGTTACCCCGGTAGCTGATTGGTTAAAATATGTAAAGAGTCTGCAAACAGCTAACTATTCGCCCAAGCAAACTGATTACAAAGAGTTGATGAAACAATTTGTTTATGCTACTGCTGAACAGTATTACAAGGATCGTCTTGAAACAACGAATGAAGAAGTAGGTTTCCAGATCAAAGAGTTTCGTGAAGGAAGCATGTTGTTTGAAATTATGGAACGTAAGATCTGGAGTGTGGCACCCGCAGACAGTGCCGGACTTGTTGCATATTACAATCGTAACAAACAGAAATATACCTGGCAGCCAAGCGTAAATGCCATCGTGTTTAATTGTGCTGATACGGCTGTTGCCAACCGTGCACTGGAGATGATGAAGAAAGAACCGTTGAAGTGGAAAGACCACATGGATTTTCTTGGTGGAACAGCATTGGCCGACAGCAGCCGTTTTGAACTGAATCAATTACCTGTTGCAGAAGGAACAAGTTTTACTGCAGGGCAATACACCCCTGTTGTAACAAATCCTAACGATGGCTCGTCTTCTTTCTGCTACATTCTCAAAGTGTATAACAGCAAAGACCAACGCAGTTATGACGAAGCAAAAGGTTTGGTGATCAACGATTACCAGCTGGAGATAGAGGAGAAATGGATCAATCAACTCAAAAAGAAATACCCGGTGAAGGTGAATGAAGTGGTAGTGAAAGGGATGGCGAAATAGTTAAAACTAAAAGGCCAATGAAGTTCATCGGCCTTTTAGTTTGATGTTGAATTGACTTTTAACCAGTCTACAATTTCTTCAAACGATTTTGAACCTGTGGAAATATCAATTGTAAAAACCTAAGTATCTCCCTGAGTTGCCTTAAAAACATATCCTTCCTCCTGGATAAGTGATGCCATCGCTAAAACCCTGTTCGCTTATTACCGTCAACAAAAGGATGATTTATATAAGACTTTCCCCTAGTGCTGCTGCTTTCTCAAAAACCGTTGGTACAAGTCATCCCCACCAAATGTTTGAAATGACCGGGCAATTGCTGATTCAGGCAAGCCCAAATCTCTTACACCTGCTGCTCCGCCATAAATTTCTATCGAGAAGCGATGAAGTTTAAGAATATCTTCGACTAAAATCATTCTGCCAATTTTTTCAGCGTTTCGTCATACCGCTTACTTAAATCTCCAAAATGGCGTGAGAGATCATACGCTTTCTGCTTCTCAGATTCGTTTAGTTTTTCCAAATGCTCCAATATCTCTTTAACTGCCGCTTCGTCCTGTAAAGCTGCAAGCTTTTCAATTGATTTTACTTTCATTTCTGCTACACTCATAAAGAATGATTTTATTTTTAAAATTACAAAATTTACTCCAGTCTGTTCTCAACGAAAAAGCCCCGCATTGCTGCAGGGCTTTTAGTCTTTTAGCTTTTATTTACAACACATTCTTCACTACATTATAAATCACCTTCGGGCTGCCGAGTGTGTAATAGTGCAACACCGGTACGCCAAACTCTTTCAGTTCTTTTGATTGCTGAATAAGCCATTCTGTTCCTACTTTCTTGCAATCGTCATCTGTTTTAGCACGCATCATTTCATTGCTGAGTTCTGTTGGTATATCAACATGGAACGTACGTGGTATAACAGAAAGTTGCTTTTTGCTTGTTAATGGTTTTAATCCCGGAATGATTGGTACTTCAATTCCAATTTCACGACACTGTTTTACAAAGGCAAAGAATTTGCTGTTGTCAAAAAACATCTGCGTCATGATATATTCGGCACCTGCATCCACTTTATCTTTCAGGCGTTGCATTTCAATTTCCTGGTTTGGTGTTTCGAAATGTTTTTCGGGATAACCTGCAACACCTGCACAAAAATCGGTGCGGAAACCATCACGGATATCTTCTTCGAGATAGATACCGTGGTTGAGATTGATGGTTTGTTTCAACAGATCAATTGCCAGGCGATGTCCATCGGGGTGTGGTTCAAAAAATGTTTCATTCTTAGCTGCATCGCCACGTAGCACCAATACATTCTGTACACCAATAAAGTTAAGATCGATCAATGCATCTTCGGTTTCACGTTTGGAGAAACCGCCGCAAATGAGATGTGGAACTGCATCGATGTTATAGTGATTTTGCAAAGCTGCACAAATACCAACAGTACCGGGACGCTTACGCACTTCCACTTTTTCAAATGTGCCATCGGGTTTCTTTTTAAATACCTGCTCAGCACGGTGATAGGTAACATTGATCCACGAAGGTTTAAACTCCATTAAAGGATCGAGATGATCGAAGATGGAATTGATAGTCTTCCCTTTCAGAGGCGGAAGTATTTCAAAAGAAACAAGGGTATCTTTTGCCTGTGCTATATGCTCGGTTACTTTCATTTATTGATTGTGTCTACTTTGGTTTGTTGTTTTCCTGCCCAATTCATGGATGTACGATGAAAGGATTGGTTAACATTCATTTCCACTGGAAATAAATGTTAACTGAACTACGTTCGCAACGAAGATGCTACAGGGAACAAAAGCCGGTATCAAAAAAACTTCCTGCAAACATATAACAGGGGCGGTTCTTAATCAAACAATGTTTGGTTGTTACTTTCACATTTTAAAAGGGAATGAAAGGGTTGCTATTAACGGGAATGCGGTATTTTCGCAACTACAATTTTTTTGTTTTGAGTTTAACCATCCATACATCTGAGCTTGTTAAGCGTTACCGCACCCGCACGGTTGCCAATAAAGTGAGCATTGAAGTGAAGCAGGGCGAAATTGTTGGTTTGCTGGGACCAAATGGTGCCGGTAAAACCACCACGTTTTACATGGTGGTGGGTTTTGTGAAGCCTGATGAAGGTGAAGTGTTTCTGAACGATGAAAATATTACCAATATGGCCATGTACAAACGGGCGCAATTGGGCATTGGCTACCTGCCGCAGGAAGCAAGTGTGTTTCGTAAACTGTCGGTGGAAGAGAATATTGCAGCTGTATTGGAAATGACAAAGCTGAGCAAAGACGAACAACGTGAAAAACTGGAAGATTTGTTGAGCGAGTTTCGCCTGCATCATGTGCGTAAGAACAAAGGTGATTCATTGAGTGGTGGCGAACGCAGGCGTACGGAGATTGCCCGTGCTTTGGCAGTTGATCCGAAATTTATTCTGCTGGATGAGCCTTTTGCCGGTGTTGACCCGATTGCTGTGGAAGACATTCAGGCGATTGTTGCAAAACTGAAATACCGCAATATCGGCATACTTATTACCGATCATAACGTAACCGAAACCTTATCGATCTGCGACCGTGCCTACCTGCTGATTGAAGGAAAGATCTTTAAACATGGTACAGCTGAAGAGCTGGCCGAAGATGAACAGGTACGTCGATTATACCTGGGCCGCAATTTTGAACTGAAGCGGAAAGATTATTTGCATGAAGAAGCAGCGAATAAAAGTCTTTCAGACCCCACCTCCCTTTAATAAAGCCATTTTATTTTGTAATTTACAGGATTAGTCAACCAGTAATTATGCCTATTGATCTTTCATTAATCAAACAATTGTCAACAGAAGAAAAACTTCTCCTGATTGATGAGTTGTGGGATAGTATTAATGAAAAAGACATCCCCAATGAGTCGCCCGAAACTCTTTCGCTGCTTGAAGAAAGAATGGGAAAATACAAAGCAGGTAAAATGGAAACCTACAGCCAGGAAGAATCGATGGTTTTATTGAAAAAAAACCTGGAAGAATACAGAAAAAATGCGGGTTTATAAACTGCAACTTGCATCGGAAGCCATACAAGATGCCGGTGAAATTTCACTTTGGTATGAAAAGCAACTTGCCGGGTTAGGCGACAGGTTTTTGAACGAACTCAATCTCACTCTTGACAGGATAGCACAAAACCTATTTGCTTTCGGAAAAATTGATACACGATCAGATATAAGGAAATGCTATATCAAGCGGTTTCAGTACAAGGTTTATTTTAATCCCTCCGAAGAGCCTGTGCTCATATTAGCCATTATTCATACTGCAAGGTCGAAAAGATATATTCGAAAGCGACTTCGGTAAGAAAGCATTCACAAGTCGGTTAAGTTTTTTTATCTTGCCGAAACATGAGACTGCTTAGCCCTGCAATATCAAGACTTGCACGCCTTCGTATGTGGAGGATCGAAAGCTGGATGAATAATCCGGTGGCAGCGCAGCGTGAAGTATTGCAGGACCTGGTTACTACTGCTCAATACACACAGTTTGGTCATCAGTATAAATTTGCAAAGCTGTTTAACCTGCGTGATTTCAAGAATACAGTTCCTGTTCAAGAATACGATGAACTAAAACCCTACATTGAACGAATGATGCAGGGCGAAGAAAATGTGCTGTGGCCAACACCCGTTACCTGGTTTGCCAAGAGCAGTGGCACCACCAGCGATAAAAGCAAATTCATTCCTGTTAGTGATGAAAGTATGAAAGATGGCCATTTCAAAGCCAGCAAAGATGTGCTCACACTTTACTACAATAATTTCCCAGCATCTGATCTGTTAACCGGTAAAGGCTTGGTGATTGGTGGCAGTCATAATATTTATCCCTTTAATGAAGAAATACAGTTTGGCGATTTAAGTGCGGTGCTGATGCAGAATGCTCCTTTCTGGACCAACTGGATACGCACACCTGAGTTGAGTGTTTTATTAATGGATGAATGGGAAAGCAAAATTGAAAAACTTGCTGAAACAACCATTAAAGAAAACGTTACTTCTGTTTCCGGTGTGCCCACCTGGAACCTTGTGTTGTTCAGAAGAATTTTAGAATTAACAGGCAAACAAACCATTGCTGAAGTGTGGCCCGAGTTAGAGTTATTTATGCATGGCGGTGTATCCTTTGTTCCTTATCGAGAGCAGTTTCAACAACTCATTGGGAAGCCAATCAATTACCTTGAAATGTACAATGCCAGCGAAGGTTTCTTTGCAGCACAAGATCAACCGGGTGAAGATGGCATGTTGTTGTTTGCTGATCATGGAATTTTTTATGAGTTTATGCCGCTGGAAGAATATGGTAAGCAGTTTCCCAACACAATTGGTTTAAACAAAGTGGTGTTGGGCAAAAATTATGCGTTGATCATTAGTACCAATGGTGGTTTGTGGCGGTATATTGTTGGAGATACCATTCAGTTTACATCATTACAACCTTATCGCATTAAAGTAAGCGGACGCATTAAACACTTCATCAATGCATTTGGAGAAGAGTTGATGGTTGATAATACAGA
Organism: Lacibacter sp.; assembly: GCA_036675885.1. GTDB lineage: Bacteria > Bacteroidota > Bacteroidia > Chitinophagales > Chitinophagaceae > Lacibacter. The sequence continues at coordinate 9,075 of JAKFDY010000600.1, forward strand.
TAAAGCCATTGCCATTGCCTGCGAACAAACAGGTGCTATTGTAAATGAATATACGGCTGCGCCGATTTACTTCAGCCAGGGTAATAATGGTGCACATGAGTGGCTGATAGAGTTTGAAAAAAAACCAGTTGGCTTAAGTGATTTTGTTTACGAGCTTGATACCGCATTGAAAAATCTCAACAGCGATTACGAAGCAAAGCGGCATAAAAATATTGCATTGCGTTTACCATTTGTACAACCTGTTCCAAAAGGAACCTTCCATCGTTGGCTGCAAAGCAAAGGAAAAATGGGTGGGCAGCACAAAGTGCCACGGCTCAGCAACGATCGCACATACGTGGAAGAAATTATCCGATTTAATCAATGAGCATGAAGCTGAAGGACAAACTGAAAGATTACAAACCGCTTCATTGGATCTATAACCTGCTTCATGTAAAACAACTGCAGCACAACAGGGATGCGTATAAGAAGTACGATGTGCATAAGCCCTTATTCGATTCCATCAGCAGCAAAGATTTTCCTGATAAAACATCAAGAGCCTGGTTAGATGTAAATGAATCAGCAACTGTTGTATCAAGCAAAAAAAGCTTTCAATACTTTACACCAGAAGTGCAACAACAGCTGGTCGATTGGAGCAGCAAAGGTTTCCTGCACCTCAACCAGTATTTCAGCAGTGAACAGGTTGATGAAGTGAATAAAGCGGTTGATGAACTCATCAACCAAAAACATCTGCCCATTACGCATGATAACAAAGTGATGCATGGCTATAAGCATTCACCTGTTATTAAACACATGATGCAGGATGAAGGGCTGAAGAAATTACTTTCGTTTGTGTTAGATAGAGAAGTGCTGCCGTTTCAAACACTCAACTTTGTAAAAGGAAGCGGCCAGCGTGCACACAGCGACAGTATTCACATGACCACTTATCCGCTTGGTTATTTAATTGCAGCATGGATTGCATTGGAAGATATACATCCTGACAGCGGACCATTATTTTATTATCCCGGCAGTCATAAACTTCCTTACCTGCTGAATGATGATTTTGAAAATTACAGTACACGGTTAAAACTCGGCAACAAGCAATACAGCGATTATGAAGATATGACGCAGGAGATCCTTGCGCAAAATCATTTCCCGAAAGAAGTCTTTCTTCCAAAGAAAGGTGATGTACTCATCTGGCATGCCAACCTGATTCATGGCGGTACACCTGTGGTTAATCCTGCACTTACACGTAAGAGTATGGTGGTGCATTACTACGCAAAAGATGTAATCAAGTACCACGAAATAACTGAAAGGCCATCGTTGCTGGAAGAGGAATAAAACTCTTTACTTTGCATCATTATAAAATCAATGTTATGAAACTACTGGAAGGAAAAGTTGCCATAGTAACCGGTGCCGCACGTGGTATTGGCGAAGCAATTGCTGTTAAGTTTGCCGAACATGGTGCAAATGTTGCATTCACTTATGTGAGCGACAGCAGTAAAGAAAAAGCAACAGCACTTGAAGCAAAGCTGTTGGGCTTGGGTGTAAAAGCCAAAGCTTATCAAAGTAATGCCGGTGATGTTGCTGCCTGTGAAGCATTTGTTGCAGATGTGCTGAAAGAATTTGGCACCGTTGATGTTTGTGTAAACAATGCAGGTATTTCAAAAGATAACCTGCTCCTGCGCATGAGTGTTGAGCAATGGGATGATGTGATCAAAGTAAATCTCAACTCTGTTTTTTACATGACCAAGCAGATCATTAAACCCATGATGAAAGCAAGAAGCGGCTCTATCATTAACATGAGCAGCATCATTGGTGAAATTGGTAATGCAGGACAAAGCAGTTACGCAGCAAGTAAAGCAGGTGTAATTGGTTTTACAAAAAGCGTAGCAAAAGAATTGGGCAGCCGTAATATCCGTTGCAATGCCATTGCTCCCGGTTTTGTAGAAACAGATATGACCTCTTATTTAAAAGAAGGTGAAGCTGCCGATAAATACAAAGCTGGCATTCCGCTGGGTCGCTTTGCCAGCGCAGAAGACATTGCGAACGTAACCTTGTTCTTAGCAAGTGATCTCAGCAGTTATGTTACCGGACAAACCATCAGCGCTTGCGGTGGTTTGAATATTTAATTTATAGCGGGTGACTCACCCAAAGTAAAAACCTCCCGATCGGGAGGTTTTTGTTTTTGACAGATCAGCAATTATGAAGAACGAAATGCCACCGGGTGATCAAGTTTCTTATGCGGCCCCATGAAGATGCGCAGCAAAATGCGAAATGCCGACAGTTCAATAAACAGTAAACAAAGTGCCATCAATACAATTAAAACATATTGGTCGCTGTGCACATAAGTAAAAAATACATCAAGCCCTATAAATGCCGCAGTAACGGGAAAGCCCAACAAGCCTATGGCTGAAAATAAAAACAACAGCCCTGTATTTTCCTGTTCATATACATAACCATGAAAACGGTTGAGCGAAATATCATTGTCGATTGCCCTGATCTTATTTAAGCAATAATAGCCGAGTAAAAAAGCAGGTATAACTCCACTGATATAAAATACTATTTCAATTGTGTTGATATGATCAGCATTGAATAAAACAGCAGCAATGAGAAACAGGTGTGAAATAAACAAATAACTCCATGCTTTTATAGCTGAGCCTCTGTAAGAAAAAGCAAAAAGAATAACAGCCAATGCAATGCTCATTAAAATGAGAGGCAAAGCTCCACTTAAGAACGGGAGTTCCATTTTACTGAGCTGCCCGAAAATGAAGAAAGCAACACCGGCAACTGCAACAACAGCAAGAATAATTTTCGATTGTAAAAAACGAACCTGTTTACCAACCCACTTAAACGGGCTCCATAAACAAGTAAACATCATACTATCTAAGTGCCACTCTTTGATTCCAAGCATGTATAAAGTTGCCGCTAGTTTTGATACGGACTTTTGTTGTGGTGCTGTGTAATGAAAATACTGATGATGCACCAGGTAGTTTAATACCGAAGGCGAAACGAGTAACTGATAGGTTCGTAAAAAAGCATTCCCCGCAAAATGGATCAATACAAGCCAGTGAAAACCTAATGCCACTTCAATAAACATTAATCCTATTTGTGCGGCAGATGAATACGCAATCTGTGTTTTAACTGTTGGTTGTACTCTTGCAATTAATGTAGCCACAATGGCTGTTGCTGCTCCAATAACAATGATGGCAATTTTTGCCCACAACATATCTTCCCAAAAAGGATGCGTACGCAGCAATAAGAAAACTCCAATATGTACACTCAATGAGCCATAGAAAATAGCAGATGAAGATGTAGGCCCTTCCATTGCCCTGGGTAACCAGGCAGTGAAAGGAAACTGAGCTGATTTGATTGCAGCAGGCAATATCAACATACAAACAATAAATGCCGCCATAGCAGTATTACCTGTTTGCACAGCCAAAATTTTTGCATTGCTCAATTCAGAAAATAAAATGTTTTGCTGCGTAAGATGATGCATCATCCACATGGCAAGCATTAACGACACATCACTGATACGGTAATAGGAAATAGCCTTGAATGCATTCTTCACCGGCAAATAACGGTTGCGGTAAAAAGCAATGAGTAAAAAAGAACAAACGCCTTTTATCTCCCAACCAATAAACAGTGTTTCAAAATTTCCCGACAGAATAATAAAGTTATAGCCGGTTGCAAACAACAGAATGGTATTGAAAAAACGTTTGTAACCCTGATCACGGTGCATGTAATATTTACTGAAAGTTGCTACAAGAAAAAACAGCAACGCACCGATAACGCTGAATACAGCTGTTACTTCATCATAAAATAATTCAAAGGCAAATACAAAATGATCGGTTTGATAAATTGTTGCGAGGTGATAACTAACCGGCTTAAGACCATTGGCGATCCACCACACAGCAAATGAAACAGAAACCAGGATGTATAATACTTTGGTGAAGCGCACAAGTTTGCCAATAGCTTTCTCACTCTTGTTCTGCCAGAACAGGCTTACGAGAAATGCCAGGAACGGTATGCCAATAAATAAGACGAGTAATTGGTTCATTTATTTTTTCTTGCTGACTACATGATTGTGATCAGAAATAATTTAGTTCGTTAATAATATGGCGTAACCAGCAGGTTATGTTAATCCAGCAAATACACCGGCAGGTTTTCTTCCGTAGCATGTACAATATGATTCGTCTCCATTTCCCTTGCTCCTTCAATAAATTGAACCATGTTATGAATAGTTTTTATTTCACCTGAAGCAGTAATAGGTTCATACTTACTAAACACACCATTCTTAAAATAGTAAAACTGTTTTTCTTCCGGGTGTAGCGCAACTATATGCACCCATTCATTCTTATACCATTCAAATACTTCAGGTGATGATTGAATCGCTTTCAACACGATCTCTGGTTTGTGTTCAACAATCACCATTAGTCTTACCGGGTCATGCACTTCAATCATTTGCCAGGGCAAGCCCGGGCGAAGATCACCATCGCTGCTGTTGGCAACGCCAAACAAGCCCATCACATTGTGAGGAAGCTTGGTGCCTGCACCCATCTTAATATTATCTACTCTTGAAAAATAATATTCCAGGTTAATACCACCACAAACCAAACCAATGGGCCGCATGACTGCAGAAAGAATGATGCCGTCTGCATCTGTTGTATGATCGTAACTGTTCAGAAAAGCACGACGATCAAGAAACAATCCCTTGGTTACTTGTCTGCGGCCAATGATGGCTAAAGTATTCGTACCATGGCCCAACTCCGGTCTTGGTTCAAACAAAGAAACCGAGCGGTTATGAATTGCTTTACGCACCTGCTCTAATTCCTGTTTGGTATTAATTGATGCAAATCTTCTGCTTCGTTCCTTTGCATTAAGATTTAAAGCTGTTTCAAAATTCTGAATGTTTATGAAATGTGCTTTTGCATTCTCTTCACTCAAAATATTTTCATCATAATAAGCCATTACATCTGCTGCAGTATCATGCATGCAGCCAATAAACTGCGTTGCAGCTGGAATAGTAATTCCTTTCGCTGCCAATATTTCTCTTACAGTTTTATGATTTAAGATAAAGGCTTGTACTCTTGCGTTTGTTGCACCGGGTCTTCCGCTGCAGGCGCCGCAATCATGTGCACCATGATGCGGATTGTTGGCACTGCTGCTGCCATGTGCCACAATGTAAACAATAGGCGCAAAACTTTTTACCATACCAATGCCCCTCAGGAAACCTTCTGCTCTTGCAGCCATTTCATCAACAGTGTAGCCGATCTGCAATCCATTCTCAATATCAGCAGGACTTTTATTCTCGATGCTGAGTGTTGATTGTTTGTCCATGTGTCCGTACGCATTTGAAATGGCAGGACTCATTTTCGGACGAAACAGCATTTCAATTTTTTTGACAAAAGCCCAAAAACCAAAACCAATGCTCAGGAAAAATCCTGATACAATGCCATGTGTATGTTTGGTATAAATCAGTTCTTCCTGTCTTACAGCTTTTGCATCTGATTCTTTGATCAGGTACTTTGGTGTAACCGGTGCCGGGCAAAGCTTATCATAAAACTTGCTGCCCTGTTGCTGAAAATAAAATTCAACACCAAAAAAACCGGGTGCACCAAATGTTTCTGCTTTTTTATCAACTGCCTCGATATGTCGGCGAATTGAATCTTCACGCTCATCAATACAAAAAATGGCTTGCAAACCCCCTCCGTCCCCTGAAGGAGGGACTTTGGACCCCTTATAACTCAAAGAGTCCTTTGTAGTGCTTGTTTCTAAAGCCCCTCCTTTGGAGGGGTTCGGGGAGGCTATTAATATTCCCTTTAATACTGAATCATAATAGCTCCATTCAAATGCATCCTGCCAGAGTTCAATTACTTCAGCCAGTTCTGTTTTAGGCACATCGGCAAACAGATCAACCGGAGGAACTGTAACACGAGTGGCCAATGGTTGCCAGTCTGAACCAAATGCATGATTCAATGCATCCAGCTCCATAAGCAATTCAAATTCTACTAATTCTTTAAATGTGATTTTTTTATTGTCGAGCAGTGTGTGCGGATTATCTTCTACTGCCGAGATGAAACCACTCCAGCCGTGATGTGCAAATTGCTGATCGAAGAGATACTGTTCAAAGTACTCTTCTTTGCCAACAATTGTTTTCAGAAGTTCTGCTATTGAATAATCACCTGATAGAAATTTCTTTCGTACTGTTTTTGTTTTAAAAAAACTTACGAGGCTGTTTCGTTCAAGCTCTTTTACACTTTCTGTAAAACTCTTGTTTGCAAACGGAAATGTTGTAATGGCAATTCCCTGGTCTAAAAAACCGCAAAGGATGCGGAACAATAAAGGATGAACTTTATTGTCGAGGTCAAGGGCATAAACTTCTTTCCAATATTTTCTCAACTCTCCAATTCTTGGGTGGTTGATCGTGTCGTAGCTCCCTTCAATTAATTTCTGCTTCCATTCAACAAGAAGATCCTTGCCTTTTTTAGTGGCAAGGATCATATCAAGAATATCTTCCCGTATTCTTCCCGTCTGGTATAACTGGCGATACTCGCTTAATTGTAAACTAACCTGGAAACCAAAAATTTTTGATGCTTTAAAAATCGCATCATAAAATTTCATGTGCTGAAATGCATGCAACGAATTATGATGAATAAAATCTTTCAACGCCTGTTGCGATGGAAGAAAATGTTTCAGTTCATGCAACACATGGGCTTCCTGAAAACCTATATGTGTTCCCTTTTGCTTTTTATTTAACAAGATGGCTGGTTGATTTATATCCATCTTAATTGTTTTGTGTTTCCAACACTTTTTTAGGTTCAGTTGTTCCGATTCCTACCGGTGTGCCGTTCTTTTCCGAATGCACATGAACTGCGTCAGCCATTTTATATGCTTCTTTAAAATTTCTTAGTGTTACTGTAATGTTTTTGTCTTTTGAACCGAAGTCTAAAAAATCCCTTATAAGTTCCAACACATCAAAATCAATGTAAACTGTATTGGCAGCATCAATAATTACTTTACTATTCTCAGGTAAATGAGCCAATGTTTGTTTAATAGCTGCTTTATTTAAAAAAGATACTTCCTGTGCAAGATCAATATGAATAGTTTCACCTTCGTGATGCATCTCTTTTTTGAAGTAGTAAGCAAGTTTCATATTACCACGCAGAATGAAAATGACACTCACCGCCAAGCCAATACCCACACCTTTCAACAGATCAGTAAATACCACTGCAAAAACAGTTACAATAAACGGAATAAACTGATGCTTACCGTTATGCCACATGTGTTTAAACACTTTTACACTTGCCAGTCGCAAACCGATCATAATTAAGATAGCTGCTAAACAGGCCATCGGTATTTTATTCAGCAGAAATGGTATACTCACTACTGCAAGAAGCAGAAACATACCATGTGCAATAGCCGACAATTTTGTTTTAGCACCTGCATTTACATTTGCGGAAGTTCTTACAATAACTGAAGTCATCGGCAAACCACCGATCAATCCTGAAAGAATATTACCAATACCCTGTGCTTTCAATTCTGCGTTGGCGCTTGAATATCGTTTTAACGGATCCATTTTATCACCCGCTTCAAGACACAGCAGCGTTTCAATGCTTGCTACAATAGCAATGGTAAGTCCAACGATCCATACTTTGCTGTTTGTAACCGAAGAAAAATCAGGAGTGGTAAATTGACCGAAAAATTCACTGAAAGATGAAGCTGTTGGTAATGTTACCAGGTGATCTTGTGAAATGGCAAGGTTTGATCCTGTTACTTTAAACAGTTCATTGATGATAATACCAACCACCACTACAACCAACGCTCCCGGCAATGCCTTTATCTTTTTAAGAAATGAAAGCTTGTTGAAAGCAACCAGGATCCCTAACGATACAACTGTAACAATGATTGCACCTAAATGCGCATAGTTAATGGAGTTAATGATCTCTGTAAAAAATCCGGTCTCTGATCCTTTTTCCAATGCAAACCAGTCGCCTTCATGCGCTTTATCATAACCAATAGCATGTGGCAATTCTTTTTTAATAATGATGATACCGATTGCCACCAACATACCTTCAATTACAGCGGTAGGAAAATAAGTAGAGATGGTACCAGCTTTTATAAATCCAAGTGTAAGCTGTATCAATCCGGCAGCAACAACAGCTACTAAAAAAGTTTGATAGCCTAATTCATTAATTGCAACAAGTATAATTGCAATAAGACCAGCCGCCGGGCCCGATACACTTACATTTGAGCTGCTCAATGAGCCAACAACAATACCAGCAATAACTCCGCAGATAATTCCTGCAAACGGAGGAGCACCGCTGGCTACAGCAATACCCAAACAAAGAGGTAAGGCCACCAGGAAAACAACCATGCCGGATAGCAGATCGGTTTTTAAATATTTAGTAGTAATCTTCATTTTATAAACACTTTATTTTGGATTTTAATTGTCTTCAACAATCAGCTTTTACGCTTTCGCTGCTAACTGATGCTGCTTCTTTTTATTCTTTGTAAGATTTTTAAAGAAATCGACTTTGCCGGTTTCAATATTATACACACCACCTATAAGACCAATCTGGCCTTTCTCAAACATGTCTTTTACAATACTGCTGCGTGTAAGTATTTCTTCAAGACTATTCTCCACGTTTGCGTATGCTACATTATCTGTAAACATGTGATCGTGTTCATCTTTAAGCATAGCCTTGCTGATAGAAGGTTGTATACGTTTCAACAGATCAGTGATATGCCCGTCTTGTACTCCGGCTTTAGCACTTTTAATAGCGCCGCATTCTGTATGACCCAATACCATTAATACTTTTGAACCAACGTACTTAACAGCATACTCAATACTTGCAATGATATCGTTGTTAACAATGTTTCCTGCAACCCTGATGCTGAACAGATCACCCAGTCCCTGGTCGAATATCAGTTCAACTGATGTGCGTGAATCCATGCAGCTTAATATCACCGCAAATGGATATTGACCTTCTCTTGTCTGGTTGATCAACTCCAAGTGATCATGATTAACTGATAAATTCTCTACGAAACGTTGGTTGCCCTCTACTAAGATTTCATATCCTTGGTAGGGCGTCAGGTTGTCTAAGTATTCTTTCGAATGCTTTCTCATCATTTTAAGTTTTTAAGTTATTGCCATACGTGTATGACAACATAATTGTATAATTAATGTAACAGTAAAACAGGCACAGTTATGCCCCACGTCAATAAAGGAGAATTAATTAAGCAACATTTGGAGGGGGAACCAAAAGTTCGCCATGAAAAGCAATATAATCTCTTGCATTTTCGCAAGAACGGTACTGCCTGGCAGCTGCCAATAAACCATCTTCTTTGTGATGGTCGTGAAGATATTCTTCTGAAAAGGAATTATTACCCTGTGCTTTTTCTTCGGTAGTATTACCGTTGCCAAATGGATTGGCACTTTCTTCTTCGTTTTCGGTAAGAGGAGAATTGTTGTTTTCGCTTTGCTGTTGTTTTGCTATTTCCTGCTGACCAGCATAAACAAACGGAAGACTGATCGTAAGCCATAGCAAAGCAACCACCATAAAAATGGTGGATGATTTTTGAATTATACTATATGTTATACGACGACTCTTCATTAAATGTGTTGCAAGATATGATTTTGAATACTTGAAAACAAGCCACTCATAACCTACGGGCGGCTAAAGTAACAATGAATCAACTGGTTTGTTTACTTTTATTGTCATATTTATCTTAAAAAATTTTAACACTTACTCATCTGTAATACAAACATCTGTTTGTTTGCGCACAGAAAATAAATGCTGTTATGAAACCATACGAGGTGCTATTAAATGAAAACAAACAGTGGGCAGCAAAAAAAGTGTCAGAAGATCCTGAATACTTTGACAGGCTTGTCCATTTGCAAACACCCGAATTTTTATGGATTGGTTGCAGCGACAGCCGTGTGCCTGCAAATGAAATTACAGGTACTGAGCCACGTGAAATATTTGTACACCGCAATGTGGCG
>JAKFDY010000601.1:0-2201 GCA_036675885.1 Lacibacter sp.
ACCCGCAGGTAGAGTATGATTATTTGTTTGGTTCACATGCCGGCGCAGGCAATCAAAAAGACTTTAGTATAACACAACGATTGGATTTTCCGACCGCTTACAAACGTAAGAAAGAACTGTCCGGGCAGCAGATAGCTCAAACAAACTTGCAGCAACAAGTGTACAGGCAGGATATTTTGCTTGAAGTAAAATTGCTAACCCTGCAGGTCATTTACTTGAATAAAAAGAGTGCAGAGCTTAATCGTAGATTATTGAATACACAAAAACTGGTGCAAGATTATCAGAAAAAATTAGACAAAGGAGATGTAATAATTCTGGACGTGAACAAAGCAAAATTGCAGTTGCTCAATATTAAAAATGAGGAAGCTCTGAATGAAAATGAAAAACAAATATTGCTAACAAAAATTTCAGAATTAAATGGAGGGATACCGATAATAATTAATGACACAATTTATCCTTTTGTTCCCATTATTCCAGATTTTGAAATATTAGATAGCACTATTGAAGCCAACGACCCTATTATTAAAGTATATGAACAGGAAACGAAAATACTGCAACAGCAAATTGCCGTGCAAAAAGCAATGAATCTGCCAAAAATTGAAACAGGCTATCATTCACAAGGTATATTAGGTCAGAGTTACAGAGGTATTCATGCAGGTATTTCCATTCCTCTGTGGGAGAATAAGAACAAACTGAATACAGCCAAGGCCAATCTTGAGTATGCGACTTCCAGCGTTGAAACACACCGTACAGAACATCGCCTTGAAAATAAACAGTATTATGAACAATTGGATGTAAGATTGAAAATGGTACAGGAATACAAAGAGCTTTTATCAACGCTTAACAATACTGTACTGCTAAATAAAGCACTTGCGTTGGGACAGATTACCATCATCCAGTATTTCTATGATGAAAGTTTTTATTTCACTGCTTATGATAAATACTTACAGTCAGAATGGGAGTATCAGCAGGCTGTGGCGAGGTTGTATAAGTTTCAATTATGAGTTCAGGATGGCCCCGTTATTGACCAGAGGGTTCATATTTTCTTTTGGCAACAAGGAGACTAACGGTAAAAATCCCTGCTACAAATAAACCTATGTCTTCTTTAACGCCAAGCGAGAATGCCGCTATGAATCCTATCACAGACCAAAGAAGGAAGTGATTTGCTGTTCATCGGTATTTGTTGCCGGGACTTCATCAATGCGATAGGTTTCTTTCAGGTCAGCATAGGCTTGCAGGAAAGGGGTGTCGGTTTTTTGAATATTCCAGGCCAGTATAGCATAGCTGCCTGGTTTCAATACCCGTTGAAATTCTTTGCGTGTATCTTCCGGATTAAGCCAATGAAAAGCCTGCGCCACAGTGATCAGGTCAATACTCGTGCTACGAAGCCCGGTTGATTCAGCTCTATGACGACGGGAAATGAAGTTGGAATAATGTCCCAACCGGGCCTGCGCTGCTCTGCGCATCTCTTCATCGGGTTCAATACAGATCACTTTAAATCCTTTTTGCAGCAGTAGTTCTGCAAACAAACCGGTTCCAGAACCAATGTCTGCAATGCGAGCGTCTTTTTGTAAACCCAATTGCTGCTCTAAAAAAGAAGTGATCACTTGTGGATAACCGGGGCTGTATTTGAAGTAATTATCGGCACGGTTGGAAAAACGGTTAGTTGGCGTTAAAAAAGGAAGTTCACTGATCATTGAACCGGATTTGACCGCAAGCTACTTGTATTTCATCTTTATAAACTCAGTTTTCAAAGATTTAATATGGACATCTTGCCAGCTTGGATTTATTAATGCGGGAGCAATTTAAACTTGTACTTTAATTATTGGTAACCCGATTTTTTTCAGCAGCTTTTCCAAATGGATACCTTCAACTCTCAGAATGCCCGGTTGATCAAATTTGTCATTAATAAACACACATTCGCAACCCGATAACTGTTGCAGTAATTGATCGTCGGAGGGATCGGTCAACAATTGTATCGATATATCGACATGTTCATTGGCTGCACTATGTTCCAGCATGGTCATGTTGCTGGAAATAACATTCATACTGGCAGCTTCGGCGTCCTCATTTTTTTGAAGGTTTTGCGCTGCATCCAGGTCGCTTGGGAAAATATATCCTTCCCTGATTTCATGTTCTGCTTTCAGGAAAAGCACTATCAGCGAGCCATTATTTTGTTTGGCCCAGCTGAATGCACGATC
>JAKFDY010000602.1:0-6428 GCA_036675885.1 Lacibacter sp.
ATCAGCCAATAAAAACATCAGCTTAAAAATAATAGCAGATGTTGCTTCAGTAGAATTGTTTGCTGACGATGGATTGACGGTGATGACAGATGTATTTTTCCCTTCAACAGCATATACTTCCATCAGCATCCGTTCTGCTAAGGGGGTGCTGGTAAAGAAAATTCAATACACACCGTTGAAATCAACGATGAAATAGCAGCCTGTGACCGAAACAATTCATTGCTGAGGTTATAAAAACATAAAAAAGAGACCTGCTGAATTTATCAGGTGCACAGGGCAACTCGTTTATTTGTTTGTAGTATCGGGTTGCCCTGTTTTCGCTCTGAAAAAAGCCAGGATTTCCTTGAAAAAACTACTCAGGAGTTTCTCCATCCTGCCGCAATTGAGCTGTTTCTTCGCAGAATCTTCAGGCATCAGTTTTGGATTGTATATTTGCCGCTCAATTATTTTAATATGGATCAGCAGCAAAATGCAAACCCCAATCAGCTAAACATTGAGATCACAGAAGAAGTAGCGGAAGGTTCTTATGCCAACCTCGCCATCATTACACACAGTCATGCAGAATTTGTGATCGACTTTGTAAACGTAATGCCTGGCACACCAAAAAGCAAAGTAAAATCAAGGATCATTTTTACACCGCAACATGCCAAGCGTTTTATGAAAGCGCTTACTGAAAATATCCAACGCTTTGAAGCAGCGAATGGTGCTATCCGTGACCTGGAAGAAATGCAGATACCGTTGAATTTTGGCGGGCCGACGGCGCAGGCATAAAATCAGTGATGAGTAATCAGTGATGAGTGTTCAAATACCAGCTATGGTTTTCATAGCATCACCCGTTGCGTCGCAATCACTTTATCTGCATCGCTAATGGCATCATCAGCTTTCATGTGTACGTGTATCATTCATTCTTAGCATTATTTCGTGTAACAGTATGGAGCAAGTGTTTTCTTACCCGCATTTATTTTCGTTTACAAAGAATGTATTCCTCTCAATTGGTTGCAGCGAAGCTGATGCAACTATAGCAACAACGGTATTGCTATCGGCAGATCTGCGTGGTATCGATTCACATGGTGTGGCAAGGCTGAGTGGTTATGTGCGTTTGTGGGAAGCGAAAAGAATCAATGCAACACCCAACATCAAAGTAATTCATGAAACTCCTTCAACTGCTGTAGTGGATGGTGATAGCGGCTTGGGTTTGGTGGTTGCGCCATTTGCAATGAAAGTTGCTATTGAAAAAGCAACAAATGTTGGCAGCGGATGGGTGAGCGTGCAAAACAGCAATCACTTTGGTATTGCAGGTTATCATGCAATGATGGCATTGCAACACGATATGATCGGTATGGCCATGACGAATGCTTCTGCATTGGTAGCACCAACCTTTTCAACAGAACGTATGTTGGGCACTAATCCTATTGCTGTTGCAGTACCATCGGGTAACGAACCGCCTTTTGTTGCAGATATGGCAACAACAACAGCCGCTAATGGCAAACTTGAAATTCTGCAACGTAAAAATCTTGAAGCGCCATTGGGTTGGATTCAGGATGCAGCCGGTGAACCAACAACCGATGCACACGCCTTGAAAAATAAAGGAGCATTGCTGCCATTGGGAAGCGATAAAGAACATGGCAGTCATAAAGGTTATGCATTGGGAAGCATAGTTGATATTTTTTCAGCCGTGTTGAGTGGAGCTAATTATGGTCCGTGGGTGCCACCGTTCCCGGCTTATGTGCCGATGCCAGAGAATCAGCCGGGCAAAGGATTGGGCCATTTCCTTGGTGCCATGCGTATTGATGCCTTCCGTAAAGCCGACGATTTTAAAAAGGATATGGACAACTGGATACAACGTTTCCGTTCTGCTAAAACAATCGAAGGATACGACCAGGTACTCATTCCTGGCGATCCCGAACGTTTGTTTGAAGTACAGCGGATGAAAGATGGTATTCCGTTATTGGAAACAGTTGCAGAAGATTTGGTAAAAGTTGGACAGAAATTCAATCTCTCTCTTTAATTTCGCAACCCCGCCCGAACGGGGTTTATTCAGCGGACCTTTCTTTTACCTGAACATTGAAAAGAGGTTGTTGCACTTCGGCTGTTAAAGATTATTTCAACTTTAATAAGACGGTGGGGGATGATGAAGAAATTCGTCGTTGAATGTTTATGTGTAAAGAGCGGAATGTTTATCCCCTCCTTGGGAGGGGCGGAGGAGACTTGAAATAAGTAAAAATTGCAAGGGGTGGGTTTTGCTCAATTGAATTTAAGAAGCACAAGCGAGCGTGGCAACAAAGAAACATAGCAGCGCAATAGCTGGTGACATAAATAGTTTAGAACTTATAACATAAATAAACCTACGGTAATGAAAGTGATGAAGTTTGGCGGTACCTCAGTTGGGAAACCTGAAAGAATGCACGATGTAGCAACCCTGATTACTCGTGATACAGAAGAAAAGATTGTGGTGTTAAGTGCTTTGAGCGGCACAACCAATTCGTTGGTTGAAATTGGTGCGGCAATGGCAAACGGCGACAGAGCTGCTGCCAAACAGGTAATTGATAAACTGGATGCACACTATCAAACTTTCATCAGCAACCTGCTTTCAACCTCTGCAGCACAGGAAAAATGCCGTGCAATTATTGCAGAGCATTTTGAATTCCTGAATATCATTCTGAAAATTTCGTTCAACGAAGCATTGAATAAAGATATTCTGGCGCAAGGTGAATTGATGAGCACAAAAATGTTCAGCTGTTACCTCGAAGAAAAAGGAATTAACCACATGTTGTTACCTGCATTGGATTTCATGACCATCGATAGTTATGAAGAACCACAGATCGGCAGTATTAAAGTAAAGCTGAGTCAGTTGCTGAATCAGAATAAAGACAAAAAGATTTTTATTACGCAAGGATACATCAGCCGCAATGCAAGAGGCGAAGTGGATAATTTAAAGCGTGGCGGCAGCGATTACAGTGCTTCATTGATTGGTGCAGCTATCAATGCATCTGTATGTGAAATATGGACTGATATTGACGGTATGCACAACAACGATCCACGTATCGTAAAGAAAACAGTTGCCATTGAGCAGTTGAGTTTTGATGAAGCGGCTGAGTTAGCTTACTTCGGTGCAAAAATTCTGCACCCCGCATCCATCTGGCCTGCGCAGCATTACAAAATTCCTGTGAAGTTGCTGAACACCATGCAGCCCGATGCAAAAGGTACACTCATTACAGAAGAAGCAGGTAGTGTTGGTGTAAAAGCAGTTGCAGCAAAAGATGGTATTACTGCCATTAAGATCAAGAGCAGCCGCATGTTATTGGCATATGGTTTCTTACGCAAGGTGTTTGAAGTGTTTGAAAAATACCGCACTTCAATTGATATGATCACTACTTCTGAAGTTGCTGTTTCATTAACCATTGATAACAGTACGCACCTTGATGAAATTATCCGTGAACTGGAACCATTTGGTACGGTTGAATTAGATAAAGACCAGGCCATTGTAAGTATTGTTGGAAATGAAATTGGTAAAACAGAACATATTCTTGCAAAGCTCTTCGAAAGCATTGCAGATATTCCTGTAAGGATGGTGAGTTATGGTGGCAGTCCGCATAACGTTTCATTATTGGTACCTGCATCTTACAAAACACAAACGCTTCAGGTATTGAACAAAGGAATTTTTGGATTGGATTAACAGAATCAGATTCTCTCTTTATTCTTCTTTTTTCGCCCGTAATTGTATCTTGAGTAAGTATGCGGTTACGATCTTTATTACTTTTTACAACCATTGTGTTTTGCCCAACACTGTTTGCGCAAGACCTTGCCGGTGTGTGGGAGGGAAGTTTTTTTCTGAATGGCAACAAAAAACAAAAGATGAATGTGCGTGTGGAGTTGATGGAAACTGATGGCGAGTATCTCGGTATTGTTTATTCCCGTGGATATGACCAGAATACTTCTTTTGGTTGCGACTATCTTGTTAGTGGTCGTATGTATAACGGAAAGATAAGCCTTGTACGCAAAGAGGTGATGCGTGGTGTAGCTATGCCGGAAACTGATTGTGCTTTTTTTGAAGAGCTTTACTTAACTCTTCCAAAGAATGATCCGGGAAAACAGGTAAAAGGAAAATGGTATTGGAGGAGTGAGAAGTTCGATTTTTTTTCTGCATCTAAAACCGATTCGGTTATATCGGAGCTTACTAAGGATGAAATTGTTTATTATATCCGTGAATTGTATGATCAGTTTGAAAAAGATAATGTTGTACTGAAACCGGAAAGCAGGCTTTTCCAAAAAGCCGGTGAACTTGAAGTAGATAGTTCTGATATTCTTCTTGAGTTTACCTCCATTGAAGGAAGTATTCATGATTCGATTATTGTGTTATTTAATGGTGAGGAGGTTGCTATTTCAAACAGCCTGGCAAAGCGGCCACTTCGTATCAGGATAAAAGAAACAGCTCCCGGTTTGAATGATATTATTGTCATCAGTCAATCGATTGCGCAGAACAAACTCAAAATACGCTTACAGGTGAAACAACAGCAACAGACGCAGGAATTTACTCTTGAACCAGGGTTTGTCAGTAATTCATTGTTGTTATTGAAACGGAAGGAGAACTGAACTAGCGATCGTTTTTCTACTATATTTGCTGCCTCTAATCGTAGATAGCATGCCGAACAATTCTAAAGTTTCTTTCGAGAATACAGTTAATGCATTTGAATACAAGAATGATCAGCAACTGAAAAAAGCACACTTCCTTTTTTCTTCAATGGGTTATCAGTGGCTGGTTGAGATTGGTACAAGAATTACTCCATGGGCCATTAAAGCCGGGTTGCCGGTAAAAGGTCTTATCCGCAGTACTTTATTTGAACAATTTGTTGGTGGCGAAACATTGCAGGAAACAGCAAAGGTTGCAGATAAGCTGGAAGAGTTTCATGTGCAGGTGATACTTGATTATGGTGTGGAAGGTGGCGATTATGGTGAAGATGAAAAAGACCACGCCTGCGAAGAATTTATTAAAGTAATTGATTACGCTGCAACGCAGGCGAACATTCCTTTTATGAGTGTGAAAGTAACAGGTGTTGCACGTTTTGCTTTGCTCGAAAAAATGGATGATCTGATGAGCAAGGATACCGGAACATTGATCCGCCGTTACGAACATGCATTGGAACGACTCTCTGCTGATGAGCGTGCCGAATGGCAACGGGTATGTAACCGTATGGAACGTATTTGCTCTGCAGCTTCCAATAAAAAAGTGGGTGTGTTGATTGATGCAGAAGAAACATGGATACAGGATCCGGTTGATGCACTAACCATGCTCATGATGGATCAGTACAATAAAACAACAGCTGTTGTTTACAATACTGCACAACTTTATCGTCACGACCGTTACCAGTTTATACATGATTGTTATGAAGCAGCAGAGAAACGGAATTTCATTCTTGGTATAAAGATCGTACGTGGTGCATACATGGAAAAAGAACGTAAGCGTGCAACGGAGATGAATTATCCTTCACCCATTCAACCCGATAAAGAAACCTGCGACAGAGATTACAACCGTGCTATTGAATTTTGCATTGAACATGTGGATCGTATTGCTACAATTGTAGCTACACATAACGAATTCAGCAACCAGCTTGCAGCTGAATTGTTACACAGCAAAGGCTTGCCTCATAATCATCCGCATGTGCATTTCAGTCAGCTGTATGGCATGAGCGATCATATCACGTTTAACCTGGCGAAAGAAGGCTATTCGGTAAGCAAGTACCTGCCTTTCGGCCCAATTGACGATGTGGTGCCTTACCTCATGCGTCGTGCACAGGAAAACAGTTCTGTAAGCGGTCAAACCGGAAGGGAACTTCTGTTGATCAAAAAGGAACTGGCAAGAAGAGGGGTGAAGTAATTTCTCCGAGGTAATTAGTCTGTACACAATCAATCCACAGCGTTTTTCTTGCGCCTTGTAACTTGTGCCTTTTCTTTACCTTGCACCCATGCAACAATACCTTTCTTTACTGCAGTATATTCTTGATCATGGAGTGGAAAAAACCGACCGCACAGGCACGGGTACCAAGAGTGTGTTTGGTTACCAGATGCGTTTTGATCTGAGCGAAGGATTTCCACTGGTGACCACGAAGAAAGTACACATGCGCAGTATTATTCATGAACTGCTTTGGTTCCTGAAAGGTGAAACGAATATTGCTTATCTCAAAGAAAACAATGTAAGCATCTGGGACGAATGGGCCGATGAAAATGGTGAGCTTGGTCCGGTGTATGGTAAACAGTGGCGTAGCTGGGAAGGAGCGAATGGAGTAGTGATCGACCAGGTAAAAGATTTGATTGAACAAATCAAAAAGAATCCCGACAGCCGTCGTTTAATTATCAGTGCATGGAATGTAGCTGATCTGCCTAAAATGGCCTTGATGCCTTGTCATACCATTTTTCAGTTTTATGTGGCT
>JAKFDY010000603.1:0-9486 GCA_036675885.1 Lacibacter sp.
GACCTCGCCGCGCTCGCGCCCGACCTGCCGCCAGGCACGCGCGCGCACGACGACCTCGCCGCGTTTGCCGACTGGCTGCTGGCGCAACCACCCACGACCTGAATTCCTTCCGACCCCCCACACATGATCCTCATCCACCTGCTGCGCTCGATCCTGCACACCCTGTTCATGGCCGTGACCGTGGTGCCCTG
This sequence comes from Lacibacter sp., assembly GCA_036675885.1. Taxonomy (GTDB): domain Bacteria; phylum Bacteroidota; class Bacteroidia; order Chitinophagales; family Chitinophagaceae; genus Lacibacter. Next base: position 192 of record JAKFDY010000603.1, read on the forward strand.
GGCGCTCGCGGTGCTGGTGGCCGCGCCCTTTCTCAACAGCACGCAGATCTACTGGATGTGCGCGGGCTGGCTGAAGCTGGCGGTGAACAGCGGCACGCTGATCCTGGGCATCCGCAACCACGTGATCGGCTACGAGAACCTGCCCGTGGGCAGCACCGCGCCGGCCGTTCTGCTGCTCAAGCACCAGTCGACCTGGGAAACCTTCTGCATGCCCGCGCTGATGCCGCATCCGCTGGCCTATGTGTTCAAGAAGGAGCTGCTCTACGTGCCCTTCTTCGGCTGGGCCATGGGCCGCATGGACATGATCCACATCGACCGCAGCAGGCGCGCGCAGGCCTTCAACAAGGTGGTCGAACAAGGCCAGCGCCTGCTCAACCAGGGCACCTGGGTGATCATGTTTCCCGAAGGCACGCGCATCGCGCGCGGCCAGAAGGGCCAGTACAAGAACGGTGGCACGCGGCTGGCGGTGGAAACCGGCGCGCCGGTGATCCCGATCGCGGTCACCTCGGCCAAGTGCTGGCCGCGCAAGGCCTTCATCCGCAAACCGGGCACGGTGGAGTTCTCCATCGGCAAGCCGATTCCGAGCGCCGGCCGCCAGCCCGATGAGCTGATGCGCGAGGTCGAGACCTGGATCGAAGCCGAAATGCGCCGGCTCGACCCCGACGCTTACCGTTGAGTCGGACCATGCAGCGCTTCGTGCAACTGGCGCTGGACCTCTTTGGTGGTCCCGATCCCGTCGCGCCGGTGCGGCCTGCAGCACCACCGCCGCCACCGCCCGCGGTGGACGCGCCGCCCGCGCTGCCCATGGCGCAGGTGTTCCAGCCCGCCACCTGGCACCACCAATAAGCCCCCATTTTACTGATTCCTATGCGCATAGTACCTACAAATCTAACCGTTAAGATATGGGTTTCATCCCCTTAAAGGTACAAAGGGCGTATTATTTGGGTAAATGGTTGAAATAATGAATAACGTTTTGTGCGCATTTTCAACTTTTTACGGGAACAGTTGTTACACAAACCAATCTTGTACGATTGCCTGTAAGTTTTTTACCTTTACCAAATTATTCAGGAAAGTATGGAAATAAAACCCGGTTCCCTGCTCAGCAAAATAGATTCTCCGGCCGATTTGAAAAAACTGCCCATGGATCAACTACCCCAGGTTTGCGATGAGTTGCGCCAGTATATTATTGATGTTGTGAGTGTGCATGGCGGTCATTTTGGTGCCAGCCTTGGTGTGGTGGAATTATCAACTGCTCTTCATTATGTTTATAACACACCTTACGATCAGTTGGTGTGGGATGTTGGTCACCAGGCTTATGGACACAAGATCCTCACAGGTCGCAGGGATAATTTTCATACCAACAGAAAATATCACGGTCTTAGTGGTTTCCCCAAACGCAGCGAAAGTGAGTATGATACATTTGGTGTTGGTCACTCTTCCACTTCTATTTCAGCAGCATTGGGTATGGCCATGGCTGCAAAAATGAAAGGCGAAAACCGTAAATCAATTGCTGTGATTGGTGATGGCGCTATGACCGCAGGTCTTGCATTTGAAGCAATGAACCATGCTGGTGTTGCTGATAGTGATGTGCTGATTATTTTGAATGATAACTGCATGAGCATCGACCCCAATGTTGGTGCATTGAAAGAATACTTAACAGACATCACCACTTCTCCTACTTACAATCGTATTAAAGATGATGTGTGGAAGGCTCTTGGCAAACTCCCCGTTGGTAAAACATTTACCCGTGAAATGGCGAGCAAACTCGAACATAGTATTAAAGGTTTTGTAAGCAAAAGCAGTAATTTATTTGAAGCGTTGAAGCTGCGTTACTTTGGCCCTATCGATGGACATAACATCACGAAGCTTGTTGATACATTAAAAGATCTTAAAAATATTCCCGGACCAAAGCTGTTACACATTGTAACGGTGAAAGGAAAAGGATACGAACTCGCCGAGAAAGATCAAACCAAATGGCATGCCCCTGGTTTGTTTGATAAAGTAACAGGTGAGATTCATAAAAAGAGGTTCGATACCCCTCAACCTCCCAAATACCAGGATGTATTTGGACATACGATTATTGAATTGGCAGAACAAAATGAAAAGATCGTTGGTGTTACTCCTGCCATGCCAAGTGGTTCTTCACTCAAATTCATGATGGAGAAAATGCCGCACCGTGCATTTGATGTGGGCATTTGCGAACAGCATGCCGTAACACTCAGCGCCGGTATGGCAACACAAGGCATGAAAGTGTATTGCAACATCTACTCTTCATTTATGCAACGTGCATATGATATGGTGGTGCATGATGTAGCTATTCAAAAATTACCGGTAATCTTCTGTTTAGACCGTGCTGGTTTGGTGGGTGAAGATGGCCCAACACATCATGGCTGTTATGATATTGCTTACATGCGTTGTGTACCCAACATGATTGTTGCTGCACCAATGAACGAAGCGGAGTTGCGTAACATGATGTACACCGCTCAACTTGATTCACATCAATTGCCGATCTCCATACGTTATCCAAGAGGCGAAGGTGTAATGCCTGAGTGGAAGACAGAAATGAAAGAGATCAAAATTGGCAAAGGACGTAAGTTGAAAGATGGTGAAGGAATTGCGATACTTTCCTTTGGCCATCCGGGCAATTTTGCAGCAAGCGCTATTCGTGAATTAAAGAATGATGGTATCAACCCTGCACATTGTGATATGCGTTTTGCAAAACCAATTGATGAGGAAATGCTACACGAAGTGTTTGCAAAATTCAACAAGGTTGTAACTATTGAAGATGGAACTGTGGTTGGTGGTTTTGGCAGTGCGGTATTGGAATTTATGGCTGCACATAATTACAAAGCAGAAGTAAAGATTATGGGTATTCCTGATGCGTTGGTTGAACATGGCACACCGAAACAGTTGTATGAAGAAATTGGTATTGATGCCAATGGAATTGCAAAGACGGTGAGAGAGATGATGGATGTGAGGGTGACTGTGAAAGCTTAATTTATTCGTTAGTATAATGTAAAATCCCATTGCTGAGCGATGGGATTTTTTTATTGCTGATGATCATTTCAAAATTTTCATCATCATGATAGTGTAAAAATTTCTCTCGCTTTTTTACGGGTTCGAATGACAATACTCTGAGAAGCTGATCAACTGCTATTACTAAACTAACCAAATCGTTAAGTAGAGGAAAGAATACCTGAAGTAACAAAAATGAGTAATGTGATCACTCTTTTAAAAAAAATGTAGTTTACATAACAAGTTTTAAAATGGACAAGTGGATCAATCATCTTATTGAAGATATGAAGAACGCTCATCGTATTTCTGCGATCCGGGATGAAAGAATTGCGGACAAAACGCAATCAATTGAAGAGCACTTTGCAGAAATTGAACGCTGGCTGGAAAGCGAACCGCAATTTACATCTACACAAGTTTGCGGCATTGATCCCGACCAGTTTCCACCACAATATATGCTCGCAGATGAGCAATTGGATCTTTTGTATAAGAGTTTTAAAGCACTTCTTTTTTCATGGAATTTAGATGTAGATATCCCTGAATCCTTTCCGAAAAGAGAAGCATATTCATTACTCATTACAGCACTCAACAGAAAAGTTGAGATTGTGGATGATGGGTTTATTACGATAGAATTCTGTTTATACAATGTAAAAGAATGCCTGTTTAAAGAACATTGCACCTGTAAAAACATCCCTTTTGATGAAAAGCCAAATGGTGAGATTCCATTTTAAAGCAACTTGTTTTTGCAAATTCAGGAGGAAGCATCAACATGATGCAAATAGTTTCTGGTGATTACTCATAAATGCTTTCTTTAACATCATGCACACAACTTGAAAGCCATGAATCTTTCCAGAACACTATTACGCAGTTTCATTTACAAATTCTTCCAGACTTTGAATGATAAAATCAACACGGCGTTGTTCGTTGTAATCAAGATGGGAGCTAATCCATTCGTCAACGTAAGTAACTGCTAAAATTGCCTTTAACTCCGTTACCAGATAACTACGTAGCTTACCTGATGTATCACTTAGTTCCTTCCACACAATACGCCGATGATTCAGTACAAAAACAATATCTTCAAAATCTGTACTTGTTCTTCCATCATTACCACCACGGCTCTTAAATGCATCTAACTTGACAGCGATAAAATAAGTAACAGGAAAAATCTTTATTGTATGAAACTCATCCAGCATCACTTTATGCGCCAGTTTAAATGCAGGCTTATACCATTGATTGCTGAAACCTAAAACTGTCTCATCAAAGGGCATAATATCAACAATGATACCCTGATATAAGTAACGGCAAATTACTTTTGAAGTATTGTCGTTCTCAAATCCTGCTTTCCGCAACTCATTCTCCATTGCTGCATAATCTTTATACGCTACCAATTCTACTACAACATCCACATCATCTGTGGGCCGCACGGCTTCCCTGAAAGATTCATCTGCATATAAAGACACAACAGCACCGCCCGCAAAAACAATTTCAGTATTGAGCTTTGCCATAGCGTTGTTTACTGCTTTTATTCTGGTGATATTGATGTTATGCCCCATCCAAAATCATAAGTTTGAGTTCCTGTAATGCTATTTTAAGCTCTCTTGTTTTGCCCACACGTATCACATCAGTAAGAGCCAGTAATTTGTAAAGTGTTTCATCCTCCTTTACAGCTTTTGTTACCGTTTTGGCAAGCGGTTCAATGGCCTGCCCTCTCACTTGTCCTGCTTCATCGGGCCACACATAATCATCTTCACTAATAATTTTTTTTTTCATAAAGGGATGAGAATGTGCCGTGGGAATACCACGAACGAGTGCACCCGGGTGTTGCGGAAACACATAATGAAGCCCGTGTTCCAAAAACTCCATTAATGATAAACGCCTCACTTTCTTTTTGGAGGCATCCAGCAAACCCGCCAGTTGACTGCGGTTTAACGATTCCGATATTTCTGACTGACTTAAGTGAACGGATGCCACAATATCCATTACTCTCCAAGCCTTGCCTGCCGGGAAAGTAACGATCTTTAGCAGGATCACAATATCCTGCGGACGCATACCATTGTGAGTTCGCATGAAAGCAAGATAACAATTTTATCGCATATTGCGATATGCGATAAAAGATATTTTTACGAGCCAGAAAACGGAGTTGTTTGATGCATACTGGCCATTTGCTGTGGAGGAACAAAACATCTTGCTATCAGAAACTATAAGCAATCAAGAATGATATGCTAATTTAAAACATGCAACAAGGCATCCCTCAGACGAAGGCATCAATCGGGGCGTACTACAAATGAAAAAGCCCCATCGCTACTATTGATGAGGCTTTCGTCTATACTCAATAAATTACTTTTCTTCTTCCGGATTCTGCGGATATACAAATGAATCTTCCGCATCTTCTTCCCTGTTCTCATTCCACTCCACAATAAAATTGTTTTTGCCTTCACCCACCAGCAAGGTCATGTAACGTTGTTGTGAAAGTTCAAGCAGCGACAGAAATAAGAAAATTGCATGAATGCGGTTCTCCACCACATCAAACAATTTTTCAAACGGCATATTCTTTTCTTTCTTCACCATATCGAGCATATACTCACGGCTGCCTTCCATGGTATAGTTGTATTGCACAACAGTATGCACCGGCTTATTGAAACGTTCGTGGTGTTTCTTCATCACACGTTCAAACGTTTTCATCAGTTTAAACATAGTGATGGTTTGTATCTCTGTTCCTTCACCTGTTTCTTCACCAATACTTGAAAGCTCTTTTGCAATGTTACCACGCTTCACCATGAGCATGCGCATAGCTTCCATTTCTGCCATCTCCACACTTGCTTCTTTGAAACGTTTGTATTCAAGAATTTTATCAACCAGTTCCTGGCGTGGATCAATTTCATTTCCCTGCTCATCCACTTCTTTGCGTGGCAACAGCATTTTTGCTTTAATGCGCATCAACGTTGAAATGAACAAAATAAACTCACTGCTCAGTTCAATATTCAGCTTTTCGGTTTGATGAATAAAATCCATGAAGTCTTTAATGATACGTGTAATGGGGATGTTATAAATATCCAGCTCATCACGTTCAATAAAAAATAACAGGAGATCAAAAGGGCCTTCAAACTGCGGCAGTTTTATCTGGTATGATTCTGTTTGCAAAGTATTTCTGTTTTTAACGAACAAGTCCTGTACGATCTGTACAGGACTTGCAAATGTAGGGAACTAAACCTGATTAAAAATTGGCTGTAAACCCAATACCAATGAGGGATTTGAGCTGAGTGCCCAGTAACCCACCGGTTTCCACATTTTTTGTATCGTGGTCGTAAATGAGGTCGAAATTGTAGTTTACACCAATATATTTATTCACCTTGAAACCCAATGTGTTGGTCCAGAATACATCGATATTTTGCGGGTTGTTCCTGTAATTGCTGAACAGATCGAGGCGGCTCGCCAGGCTGATGTTCTTAGCCAAGTCTTTTTTTAGATTGGCCGTTAAAAATGCACCGATCTCGTTAATGGCCATCTTAGTTGTATCGGTAAAATTGAAGAGGCGGCGGATGTCTTTATTCGCTTCGTTCACAATTACCCAACGTGAAGTAACCGGTGAAAGAAACACATCAAACGTTGCATTTGGTTTGTACATAATACCCGGCGATACTAACAGGTAAGCCGGTGCAAACAATGCCGAGTTCTTTTGCTTGGGATCAAGAGTGTAATTATAACCTGTTGTCATTTGTGTGCGCAGGTTCACCAACGCCGATAAGTACCATTTACTTTTTGCTGTATCGCCCAACTGATAACCATAGCGTGAAAGCAGATCAAAACGATCATCGTTTTTTCTTGTGCCAATGCTTGTTGCATTCACAATACCATATTGCACATTGAGTGTGTTATCCCACACATTTCTGTATCGCTTATAATAAGCAAACGTGTTGGCTAATGCATTGATGGAGAAAGAAAATTTCTCGGCACCTGCTGCCCAGTTACGGCTGGCTCCCTGGCTGAGATTAAGATTGAAGACACCACCTTTTGTCCATCCTTCTTTTTGTTCAGGTTCTTTCTTAACTGTTTTGTTCGATTCGTCTTTCAAACGTTTTACCTCTGCATCCTGTGCAACTGTTGTTATGGAATACAACATCACCACAGAAAAAAATATTCGCTTCATCATAAGTATTTGTTTGGAGCTTCCATCAGCAAAGATGAAGCCATGCCTTAAAAAAACTGCAGCAGAAATTTTTTCTGCTGCAGTCACGGGTATATTAATTTACTTTTTTAATGCGTCTCTTATTTCACGGAGTAACACAATATCTTCTGGTGTGGGAGCAGGTGCTGCAGGTGGTTCTGTTTTTTTCATTTTATTGATAGCTTTAATTACCAGGAAAAGAAAAAATGCTATGATGATGAATTTTACAGCAGCAGATATCGCCATTCCATATTTTAATTCTGCTTCACCTGCTTTAATGGATAGTGTGTCGAAATTAATACCACCAGTTATAATGCCCACAATTGGCATAAGGATGTGATCTACTACAGCACCAACAATAGCACCAAATGCGGCTCCAATGATAACACCAACTGCAAGATCTACTACGTTTCCTTTCATAGCAAAATCTTTAAATTCCTTGAGCATTCCCATAATATTGATTTTTGTGTGATGAGTAAAATAAATGAAGACTATTTTGGAGGGTATTACAAATCTGTATAAAATATTTGCTTTCTCAAACTTTATTTTTTCATCCCCGGATATTGCATCTTCAGTTTCTTGAGTGTGTCATACACTTTTGATGCAATAAGATATTCTTTATACCAGTTCTGATCACTTGGAATAATATGCCAGGGCACTTTGTTGCAGGTATTAAAACATTCCTCATAATAGCCCATGTATTTATTCCAGAGTTTGGCTTCTGCAAAATCGTTTTCGTTGTACTTCCACATTTTACGAGGATCGTGTGTTCGTTCCTGTAAGCGTTCCTGCTGTTCCTTTGGTGAAATGTGCAGGTAAAATTTCAGTATCTGCGTGTTGTTATGTTGCACAAGCAATTCTTCCATATCGTTAATGGCTTTCATCCGCTTCTTTGCGGTAGCATCATCGCACCAGCCATGTACCCGTGTGATCAATACGTCTTCATAATGGCTGCGGTTAAAAATTTTGATCATTCCTTTTGCAGGGGCAGCTTCGTGCACACGCCATAAAAAATCATGACTTAATTCTTCTGCCGTTGGTGCTTTGAATGATTTTACAGAAACACCCATAGGATTGAGTGAACCAAACACATCACGGATTGCACCATCTTTCCCACTCGCATCCAAACCCTGTATCACCACCAGCAATGCATTTTTTGCTTCAGCAATTAACAGGTTCTGCAATTCATCCAGCTCTACTAATATCTTTTCCGTTTTAGCTTTTGTTTTTTCCTTATCAATGTTGCGGGGTGCCTTTGTGCTGATGGAGGCGAGTTTCACTTTAGCCATAAGAATCGTTTTTACGAATATAAACTATGTTTTGAATGGGTGAGTCACCCGCTCACGATGCTTCACCTGCAAAGTGACTAAGGGTGGCTCACCCGCAACTAATCCATTCATCAAACCTAATTGGCCGAATGATTCTTTTTCCCGAACCTTTGCATCTCCTTTATGCATTCAAAACTGTTTAACTGGCTTCTGTTTCTTATTCTATGCCTTGTGTGGGGCAGTTCATTTATCCTTATGAAAGAAGGATTGAAACAATTATCTGCTTATGAAGTAGCTGCCATGCGTATGTTCAGTGGCGGTGTTGTATTACTTCCTTTTGCTATTGGCAGTTTCAAACGCATGCAACGAAAAGATCTTGGTTTATTGGTTGTATCGGGTTTGCTGGGCAGTTTCATACCAGCCATTCTTTTTTGTGTTGCAGAAACAAAGATCGATAGTGCACTGGCAGGTATGTTGAATGCATTAACACCACTGTTTGTAATTACTATTGGTGTGTTGCTGTTTAAATCAGCAGTTCCCTGGAAAAAACTGCTGGGTGTGTTGATCGGTTTCGGTGGAATGCTGTTGCTTTTTTTGGCACAGAAAGCAGACAGTGCCAACAGTGATGTATTTCTTGCATCGCTTATTGTTGTTGCAACACTTTCGTATGGTTTGAATGTAAATCTCATCAACCGTTATTTAAAACATGTGGGCTCGCTTGATATTGCAGCCATTGCATTTGTTTCGTTGATTATTCCTGCAACAACGGTTTTATTGCTGGCAGGGTTTGCCAAACACAACTTTACAGATTTTGCTGTGATAAGAGCAGTAGGTGCTTCCGTAGTGTTGG
>JAKFDY010000604.1:0-10180 GCA_036675885.1 Lacibacter sp.
GCGACGCGTCTGGTCGAGGTCGGCGAACTTGCCGGTGCCGGTAAGCAGGCGCGAGCCGTAGGACTGGCCGGCGATGATGAGCGGATCGGGGGAATGGACTGCGGTCATGCCGCGATTATCGCACCGCTGCCGAACCGGCAGGTCCGGCAGCGGGGCACGCCATCAACCCCCGCCAAGCGCATGCACGATCTCGACGCGGTCGCCATCGCACAGGGCGTGCGTCTGGTGGCGGCTGCGCGGCACGATCGCGCCGTTGACCTCGACCGCGACGCGCCGATCGAGCAGGCCCTCGGCCTGGAGCAACTGCTGCACGGAGTGCGGGGTGGCGAGCGGGCGCGTCGCGCCGTTGAGGGTGATGTCCATGGCGGCCATTGTCGCGCGACCTCCGGCCCGCGCACAGTCCGCGACGCCAGGCCCAAGCCGCCATGTGGCGCTGCCGCTTGTGCGCCGGTTCAGGGCGTGTTTCGATTCGCAACCATCCGCAGCCGTATGCGCGCGGATCCGTCGCCAACCGTCCTCCTGCCGAGAAACCCTGATGACCAAGCCTGTCAAAACTGTTCTGGCGGCCGCGCTGGCGCTCGCGAGCCTGCCCGTGTTCGCCCAATCCTACGATCGCCCGTACACGCAAACCGTGTTCTTCGGCGACAGCCTCAGCGATCCGGGCTTCTACAAGCCGTTCCTGATCCAGGTGTCCGGGCCCGCGGCCGGATTTGTCGGCCGCTTCACGACCAACCCCGGCCAGGTCTGGGCCGAGTACCTGGCCGGCTATTACGGCACCAACGGCTGCTCCGCCTGCTGTGCCTATAATGGCACCTTTTTGCGTTTTTGTCATTCCTTTGCATGCGGCCAATACAATACTTAATGCAAGTATGTAATAAACTGCCTTAGTTGTCTTTCTCATAAAAAAAAAATTTGTTCTACCCACCCTTGCCAAAGATTGTGCCAGCAACATCATTTAAAAAAAAATAAGAGCCGCTTTTGGCGACTCTTATTTAATTAAGTATTAGTTACTTATTTGATCAGGGTTGAGTTCTGCCCAACCGCTTTCAAATGCTGCGGGCTTCAACCTGACTTCTGAATTTTGATAAAAAAAATCCTGCCACCTGGTTTAATTGTGTGCTGTGTTGATGACTGTGTGCATGGTAAACCAATGATCAGAATTTTTCGCCGGGGAAATATTTTCCCATCAGTGCTTTAAATGCTGCGGTGTTGCGGATGGCAGCAAATTCTTTCTGGCTCCATACTTCTGCACCTTCACCATATTTCAGCTTCAATGCGTTTTCAAGTGCTGAAATTGCTTTTGCATCATTCTTTGATGCAGCATAAGAAACAGCGAGGTAGTAAAATCCTGAACCGCTTTTTGAATTGGCTTTCACCAAACGTTCAAGGTAAGGAACAGCTTTCTCGTATTTGCCTGTATTAACATGTATGAGGCCGATGAACAGCAGCGGATTCTCATAAACAGAATCGAGTTTTAATGCCATTTCGTAATAAGGCAATGCTTCATCAAACCGTTGCTGCACATAAAACAGGTTGCCGAGATTATTATAAGCTCTGAATAATGACTTATCTAATTCAACTGCTTTCAATAAATATACTTTGGCTGAATCGTATTGTTTGTAACGGAGATAAACTACACCCACACTGTTGTACAGGTCGGCGATCTCCGGCCGCAGCCTGATAGCTTCCTGCAAATACCTGATGGATGAATCGGGTTCACTCATATCCCTGAACAGATCGGCCATATCGATGAGCACAGAAATGTTTTCATTGTTGAACTGATAAGCCTGCCTGTAGCTTTCAAGAGCAAGCTCTGGCTGGTTTTGCTTCTTGTACAATAATGCAATGCTGTTATAAATCTGTGCATTGCCGGGACTTAAAGCAAGCGCCCTGTTTAAACAAACCAAAGCTGAATCGTATTGGCGTGTACGTTCATACACAGCTGCAAGATTGCTGTAGAGCGATGAATTGAGTGTATCGAACTTAATAGCGGTGAGAAAATATTTCCTTGCTGAATCGGTTTGATTTTTCCGGTAATAATAAACACCAATTGAATTGTAAGTACCGGCATCACCAGCATCCACATCAATGGCTTTATTAAAATAAACATTGGCTGAATCGAACATTCTTGAATTCTGATAGAAAGTGGCAAGACTGATGTATGCATTTTTCGAAGTAGGATTCATGCGGATGATCTTCTGCAGGTAAAATGCAGCGGAATCGGCACGTCGTCCCTGTTCATGCAATCTTGCAAGGTCGAGATATGGTTGGGTGTAAGTAGAATCGAGCCTAATAGAACTGTGATAGTAATGCAAAGCAGAATCCGGAAGGTTGATTTCTTTAAAGAAGTTGCCAAGCAGTTCGTAAACGTATGCTTTGTCGGGATAATAATTTACACTACGCAGGTAAAAGATACGTGCAGAATCGTAACGCTTCATGGCGCCATACACTCTTGCTAAACCATTATAGGCATATACAAACGATGAATCTTTACTTACAGTCTGGTTGAAAAATTCAATTGCCTCTTTATACTTTCCTTTCTCTTTCATTAACCAGCCAAGGTTATTGAGTGCAGATACATTTGATGGATCGAGCTGTAATCCTTTACGATACCAGTTTTCTGCTTTCTCTATCCTGCGTTGTTGAAATTCAAAGTAACCAAGATCAACATAAGTATCTGCATTTTTGGGATCAACTGAAATTGCCTTTTCATAATAAGTACGGGCAAGATCAAAACGCTTCATTTGTGTATAAGCAAAAGCAGCTGTTGTGTAAGGATAGCGCCATTTGGGTGCTTTACTGATGGCTTTTAAACTGTAGTACACTGCACTATCAGGTTTCTTTAACTGTAACTGTAACGATGCAATTGTGTGAAGAACATAGGCAGCGTTGCTGTCTAACGCATAAGCCTGGTAAATAAGATCCCTCGCTGCCTGCATGTTGGTAACATTATTCTTACCATCAAAGTAACTTCTTGCCTGGAAGAAATACAGTTTGCCTCTCAAAGAACGGATCAACGATGAATCAGAAGGTTCAACAAGATCAATGGCTTTCTTCATCATCATCGCCACCTTTTCAAAATCGAGCCCGGCAATATATTCAAGACGTTCAATACCCGATTGAATTTCTTCACTACGATCATTATCATCCAGCTGTGTTCTTATCTGTTGAATACCGGCTGCATCTTTTCCACTTAAATATAAATTGATCTTGCGTTGTGCAAAGTTGATGAACTCTGCAGCCAGTGTTTGCTTTGCATCAATCGTCAACACATCATCAGGAAAAAATTTCTGTAGCTGATCAAAGTAAAAGTTAGCCGAACTGTCGCCGGTGAGTTTATTGTTTTTGATCGACTGGCTGAACTGGCTATAGATGCGAATAATATTTGTATCGGCAAGTGTTGCTCCTCTCCCTCTTGCGCTAACGACCATATCATTAATGCCTTCGCCATCTGTCATGCCGTTGAGATTTTTACCCTTCTCCCATTGCAGTAAATAAGCACTGTCAACATTGGCTACATATTTTCTGCCTGCATCATCGCAACAAATAAATGGCTCCTGTTTGCGTTTGTATTTTTTTTCTGCAACAACGGGCACTTTCGATAAAACATAAGAACGCAGTTCAACCAACGTAATAATGCCATCTTTTCCTTCATACCCATCTGCCAATCCACTCAACCCATCAACAAGGTAATAGGTAAAAAGCCCATGTCCGGTACCGATAGTAGCATCTTCCATCGATTCCTGTCCTGCACCAGTGGCAAGCATGATTACTTCACCGGCTTTGCGTTCTGAAATAGCAGAGTTCAAAATCTGCTGACCATCTTGACCACCGGGCAATTCGTTGGTGCGGCAGGCATCCATGATCAGATAGATCTCCACATTCTTGCGGCTTAATTCCGCAATACGGCTTTTTAAGTTGTACAACTGAATACTGCCTGTTACAATGTAATTGTTCTTATCACCTGCGGGGTTACAGTCGTACGTGAGAAAGAAATATTCATCCTGGTTAATTGCATCGCCGTGGCCTGCGAGATAAATGTATAGGCGATCTCCTTGTTTTAAATTTTTCTGCCGCAACCAGGCCATTCCTTTCACCCAGAAATTAGCAGCGGTTGCCTGTTCATTCACAAGAAAAAGCATTCTGTCGTCAGGAATACTTCCTGCACCTGCTGATCTTAAATAATCACGAAACAAACCTGCATCACTATCTGCATATGATAAAGGACGAATATGCTGGTAAGTGGAGATGCCTAATATCATAGCATAGCTTTGCCCGGTTTTAGGTGCAGCACTTGTATCAACTGCAGGTGCTGTAACAGTCGTCTGAGCTAACGATATTTCTGTGTGAAGTATAAAAAATGCAACACACAGAATAAGGAAGGCTTTACAATTTCGCATATATTCGAAGACGAAAGTTAAACAGTTTTAAGCAGACAAGACCAAACTAAATGAAGTCGCCCCCCAAACCACCAACCTCAAAAAAACGCACAGCTTTTTTAAAAAGAGCGTATCAATCACTCTATCATTTCTACCTGCGTTATCTTTTTAAACGGGATACCATCCTGTCGACTTTTTCCGTGTTCATCGTTATTGGTTTGTTTTCACTTTTACCGTTAAACACAGGTATCCTCAATCCTTTTAAAACAGCTTTAAAGGATCTCGACTTTAACGACATCTCGTATTCGGTGCTTAATAAAAATGAGGCCACGCCTATTGATAACAGGATCGTTATCCTCAATATCGGCAATGCCGACAGGATGGGCCTGGCGTTGATGATCGAAAAACTCAGGATTGCAAACCCTAAAGTAATTGGGCTTGATGTAGAATTCAACGGCCACAGGGAACCACAAAGCGATTCTTTACTCAGGCATATGATTGGCAGCACGCCTAATCTTGTGATTGGCTCTAAACTCGACTGGACAAAGAAAACAGAACCTGAGAACATTGGCTACTTTGGTGTTTTTACTTCTAACCGGGGCTATGTCAATTTAATTGGTGAAGAAGGTGGCACTATCCGGAATTTTTCTCCGTTTGAGAAAAGCAAATACAAAAACGACGTTTACAGAAGTTTTTCGGCAGCAATTGTTGCCAAAGCAGACAGTGCAGCTTTTATAAAATTAAAAAAACGCAAACGTGAATACGAGGTAATTCACTACAGCCGCAAAATTGATCAGTATATGCTGATCGATGGGAATGATTTGCTGGAAGATAATGTTGCGCCCGAACTTTTTAAAGATAAGATTGTGTTGATGGGCTACATTAACCCCGATCCGTTTAATGTGGAGGACAAACATTTTACTCCACTCAATAAACAGTTTGCCGGAAAGTCGACACCTGATATGAACGGGATTGTTATTCATGCCAATATTATCTCCATGATACTTGACCGGAAATATATCCGGGACATACCATCGGGCATCTTCTGGATCATTACCATTCTTATTGCCTGGTTGCATGTTGCACTTTTTATGCGTTATTATATTGAAGAACATATCTGGTTTCACCTGGTGGCAAAACTTGCACAAATTTTCTTTGCCATCCTCTCGGTTTACATCGGGATCATGGTTTTCGACTGGTTTAGTGTAAAAATTGATACAAAAATTTCACTGATTGTGATTATCTTGGCTATCGATATAATCTATTTCTACGAAGCGCTTGCCGTATGGCTACATACAAAATTTGGTTTTCAAACCAGTTTTCACTCAAAATCACACTAATCAAAAAATGAAACAAATTCATCTGTTGCTGCTGCTCACAATTTGCAGTTTCGCAACTCAAGCGCAAAAAGCAAACTCATTTCTCATCTACTCTGTAAAGGGTTCTGTGTCTGTTGTTGAAAACAGCAAAGGCACCAAAGCACAGATCGGGAAATTGCTCAACGACAAATCAAAACTTACCGTTGGCGCCAACTCATTGATCAGTATTATTTGTAATGAAAGCAGTTTGTTTTCAATTACAAAACCCGGAACCTATACCATGGAACAATTCAAAGACTCTTGTTTGGCGAACAAAAGTTCCATTACATCAAACTACCTGAAATTTATCTGGAACCAGCTTACCACGCCAAAAGGAAGCCCTGAAAAAAACCGCAAAAGCTACATGAACAATGTAGGTGCGGTAAGCCGTGCAAACATCAGCATCTGGATCGATTCAAGGCTTGATACGATTAATTATTACTCAGGTGAATTTCCTGTTTCATGGAAATGCTATTCTGATGCTGATGAATTTACATTCGATGTGTACCATGAAGTTGATGGAACAAAACCCATTTTCCAAAAGGTTGTAAAGAAAACAACTGTACCTGTTTCTGATTTTGCATCGAAACTGAAAAAAGGAACCCCTTACTACTGGCAGGTGAATGTAAAGAATGAAGATCCTGAAAAACGCAAAGTGATTTATGTTTGGGATAAGGCTTCATTCGAAAAATTAGTAGCACAATTACGCAATGCAGAAAAAGGTGCTGAAACGCCTGCTGAAGAAAACTTCAGGATCGGTTTCTTACTTGAGTCTTCACGTTTTTATTCTGATGCCTATGGTTACTATCAGAAAGCTGCACAATTAAATCCAGAGCTGGAATTGTATAAGAAAACACTTGAAGCATTCCGTAAGGATTATGCTATCGGTCAATAAAATTATTTCTTCCTGACTTTTCATAAGCCGGTTGCAGTAATGCAGCCGGTTTTCTTTTGTGTAAAGAAAAATTGAGCGATCAATTCTGTTCTTCCGAAATTTGCCACCGAACAGTTTAATCACCTTTCTACAAACATGAAGATCCGTTTCTGGAGTATTGGCAAAGCACATGAACCATATGTAAAAGCAGGTGTGGAAGATTTCACAAAACGCATCTCTAATTACTACCCGGTTGAATGGACCATTATTCCTGTGCCAAAGAATTCAGGTATGCTGAGCGAAGCTGATCTGAAAAAGAAAGAAGGAGAAATTATTCTTGGCTGGTTACAGAAAGATGATTACCTGGTTGCATTGGATGAACGTGGCAAACAGATCAGCAGCGAAGGGTTGGCAGAATTTATTATGAAGCGTGGCAATGAAAGTGTAAAGAACCTGGTGTTCCTTATTGGTGGAGCCTATGGTATTGATGAAGCAGTGATGAAAAGGGCGAATTACAAATGGAGTTTGTCTCAGCTTGTATTTCCGCATCAGTTAGTACGGCTGATTCTTGCTGAACAGGTGTACAGGGCATGCAGCATTAACAGGAATGAAAAGTATCATCATAGTTAAAGTTAAGTACGATGTTTGAAGTACGAGGTACGAATAAGAGAACTTCAGATTTTAGATGTACGATTGCAGATTGTCAATTGCTTATTGCCTATTGAATATTGACCATACACAATTCACCATTCACCATTGCCCATTTCTCATTAGCTTTGAAAACAAACAACATATAGCATGGAGTTTACAATTACAGTCATTATTATTATCATCACTTGCATTATTTCATTTACAGCTTTCAGCAGCGAAAAGATCATGAACGATCTTATTTTCTGGCCTCCGATGATCAAGGAGAAAAAACAATTTTATCGTTTTATTACATCAGGATTTATACATGCAGATTTTATACATCTTGCATTTAATATGCTTGCGCTATATTCATTTGCGAAAGCACCAATTGCTAACGGCATAAGCCTGGAAGATTTTTTCGTACTGAAAATTGGAAAAGCAGGTTTCATTTTATTTTATTTATTGGGAATTATTTTATCAGAAGTACCTACGTATTTTAGGCATCAGGATAATTACTCATATAGAAGTTTAGGGGCTTCAGGTGCTGTTTCAGCAGTAATTTTTTCTGGAATTCTCTTTAGTCCATGGAGTACCCTTGGCGTATTTTTCATTCCAATGCCTGCTATTATATTCGCCGTCCTATTTGTGGGCTTTACTATTTATATGGATCGTCGAGGTGGCGACAATATTAATCACAGTGCACATCTTTGGGGAGCTATTTATGGCGTATTAGCAACTATTGCACTTGAACCAAGAGTAATTAATTATTTTTTAGAAGAATTGAAGCACCCTCGCTTTCTATTCTAAAACGTATCATCACTTTGGTAGAACAAACTTATCAGCAACACATCTTTTGTTGAAGGAATTAGTTTGAAACGGTCATCAATACGATGGCCGACCACCCAAATGATTTTCTTGTTACTTTCCAGCACCCACAGTTTTTCTTTTTGGGTTTTGGATAGTTTAGCATCGATGAGAAAACGGGCCACTTTCTTTTTCTTCTTCATACCAAGTGGATAGAAGTAATCACCTGTTTTCCACTTACGCAGCAACAAGGGATATGTAATTCCTTTTACATCGAGCAATGCAATATGGTTGGGTGAGGTAAGCTCAACTTTTGAAGCGTCGGTCTTCCTGAAAAACAATCGCCCCTCTTCAAACAAAACCTCTGCATCTTTTTCTTCGATGATGATGGTTGCTGATTCCACCGATTTAACCGGTGAAATAATAAACCAATGCCGATGCTTGATAATGCGGTAATGAAATGCAGGGGAATCGATGTACTTACCTGAATCACTTTCAGCTAATTTCAGTACTTCATCGATCTGCTTTTCTGAAAACCCATAGGGATGAATGATCTCGTAAATCAACGCTTTGTTGTTGTACTGCAACAACTGTTTAACAGGGATATGAATTTCTTTTCCTTTTATCCTGCAAAGCTTTTTAATGATGGCCTGTGTTGACAGTTTATACAGTTGCTCAATTTCCAAAAAGCGGTTGATGTTATCCGTGAGATTTGTTTTTACCTGCGGATATACTTTTTCAATTGCCGGGATAATTTCATTCCGGAAAAAATTGCGTGTGTATTTCGAAGATTGGTTGGATGAATCTTCCCTGAACTGCAAACCTTGTTCTGTTGCGTAAACAAGCAATTCCTGTTTGGTAAATGACAACAACGGACGCTTCAAATGACCGTACGCAACAGGAATACCGGTGAGGCCATGCAAACCCGTGCCACGGAAAAAATTCATCATCAGTGTTTCGATATTGTCATCTGCATGGTGGGCGGTGAGAAGGTGAATAGTGAATGGTGAATGGTGAATGGAAGTCTCCCCGTGTGACGCCCCCGTCTGGAGGCTTGATAATTGACCATTCACCATTGACCATTCACCATTGAGTATTTCCTCAAACCATGTATACCGCAATGTTCTTGCTGCTTCCTGGATAGATAGCTTGTTTGCTGCTGCATATTCCTCCGTATCAAATTTCTTCACCAGCACTTCAACATTGTACTTTTCACCCAATGATCTTACAAATGTTTCATCAGCATCACTCTCCCCGCCTCTCAATTGAAAATTACAGTGAGCAATTGTGAATTGGTAGCCGGCCTTGTGACAAAGATCAGTCAACACCACACTATCTACGCCGCCGCTAACGGCCAGCAGTAGCTGATCTTTTGGTTGAAAAAGATGATGTTGTTGAATGTATTGTTGAAAGCGTGCTTGTAATTCCATTAAATAATTAAAAAGAGTACCAAATAAACATTATAAATGCCACAAACATCATAATAAACCCAAAAACGATATATTGTTTCCCAAAAACTTTTAAAAAGACAGGATCTATCACAATAAAATCTGAGGGATTTTCTGGACTATAAATAATATCGACTGGTTGATTCAACCCTGCATAGAAAGTTTTCTCACTGTATTTTTTATAAATTTTTTCACCATCCCTGGTGGTAAAATGAATTACAGCATAATATCCCGCCTCAACATCACCAATAAGATCATGAATGACTCCTCTAGTTTCTATTCCATGTTTTATAAAATTTTCTTATTGAATGAACTCGCCATCTGCTTTAATCTGCACCTCATCGCTAATCATTGGAGCTGGAAATCCATTACCCAAATTAAAATCTGAACGTTTAATGGTACCCGTTACCTGGAAACCAGTCGTTTGTTTTTTGTTCATAGCATTTTCCACTGAACCCCTGTGTAACATATCAACCGTTACCTGTTTGGCGTATTTATCCAAATATCCTTTTTGCTCTGTGTTTAACAGGCCGTCCCGTAATTGAGAAGTTAATGATTTATATGAACCGCCTGTTGTTATATTGGTTCGTAGAATATCAACTACCTTATCGGAAACATTGGCCCCAATCCCGGCCTCAGTCAACTTTCCGACCACATCCGTAATAGCTTGTTTACGAATTTCTTTTA
>JAKFDY010000605.1:0-9792 GCA_036675885.1 Lacibacter sp.
CGGTGCGGATTTCATTCGATCCGGCCGAGATCGCCCGGGCATTATTGGCAACCGTAGCCATTGCGTGCTTCAACTTGCCAGATGCAGCATTGAAATCGGCATCATGGGGTGCTTTCCAGATCATGGGATTTAATTATGCTGCCTGCGGTTATGCATCGGTTGATGATTTTGTTGCTGCACAGAATGATGAATTTTCACAACTGCAATGTTTCAGCAGCTACATCAAAAACAATCACCTGAATGTGAACCTGCAACATTTAGACTGGGGCGGTTTTGCATTGGCCTATAATGGTAAAGGCTACCAGGCAAATCATTATGATACGAAACTAAAGGCTGCTTACGACCAGTACAAAAAAGACAGCGTTCCTGCCGCACAAAATTCCCTTTAAATAACATCACTTCATCATTAAAAAAAACAATTATGGCAAACGAAAACAATGCTGTTTCAACTCCTCCTGATTTAAACAATTACACAAAAATCAGTGTTCCGGGCGATGACCCGAACAATGTGCAGGCAAAAAAACATTTTGTATTTAATGAAACCGGCAACATTATGCTGGCAACTACAGATGAAAAATCTGATACAATTGAAAAAAGTGTACGTGATGTTTTTGCAGAAGTTTCGGTCTTCTTTGCTGCAATGACAAAAGCCATCAGCACAACAGTTGATCCTGATTCAAAAACAGGAAGGTATTACTCCCTCTACAACTATGATGCACTCGAAGCTGTCATTGATGGTTCCGGCTGCTTTATTCATGTGGCACAGCAGGATGTTACTTACAACATCAACAGCTGGGGCGTTAATTTCAGCAAAGATCTTATCAAATCACTATTAGGTCTGGCAACAGGTACAGGTGAGCTGGCATTTGCAAGTGCCATGGTATCATCCATTGGTGAGGAAGGATTGAATATTTCCGGCGACTCCACCAAGTCGGATTCTGAAGTGGCCAACATTATTTTTGTTTGTGAATACTTACTGGGGATGCCTATTGTAAGTGCTATTGTAGTGCGGGCAAAAGCATCGATGGCCAGTCAGACCTTTAAACTGGGCCCTTGTTTTAAAGAACATACCGAAAGCAGGGATCTGCAGTTTCACAAAGACACATACATGTTCGTTACCCCAAGTTTTATTGCAAACTATGCCGGCGACCTGGATAAAGGCATGAGCGATCCTGCCTTCCTTACACTCACATCCAACTTCCAGAAAATATTAACCCGCACACCGGTTATTCTCAACGTTACTACCACCGATCGTGTTCCTACAGATGCACCGGCGAAATTAACAATTGGTCAGCGGTACAGGCTGGGTGGTAACTTCTTTGGCCCAAGTACAATTGATGCCAATACGAAGAAAGAAACCGGGGTTCCATTAACCGGCGCCAGTGTTGAGTTGATGAAAGCTGACGGTACAGCAGCAGCGGGTCTTACCATCGGGTCCGTTGCATGGAGTGATGAAGCAATTGACTTCAGTGTCGGTGGTACAATACCGGCCGGTACAGAGGAACAATTGTATACCATTAAAGTAACCATGCCTCCGAAAAAAAGCGGAACGCAGGACGAGCATGCACCGGCGCAGATAATTGTGGTAACATCGCCACGTGCATTTGGTATTACAAGCTAAACAGCTACAAAAAATCAATCGGGGATATACAGCAGGTTGTTTCGACAATGCGTTCAGCAGAACAAACCGTTTCTACCCTGTTGTGTATCCCTTTATGTTTCCAGGCTGAAGATTTTTCTAACAATTAAAAAATAAATACAATGCCAAACGCAGGTGAAGATTTAACGCAGGACGAGGTTAATAAAATAACCAACTGGAAAAAATATGCAGACAGTTTAGAAGAGATAATGATCGATAAGGGTTGGCACCAGGGTGCTGAAACAGGCGGACAATTTGAAGCATGGGCCACGCAGAAGGATTCAGGATATACCGACGGGTTTCCTCTCTATGCAGGCGTTATCATTAAAGGAAAAAAACTGCATGTATACTGGATGCCCTTAACAAAAGAGATGAAGCTGGCCGCTGCCGGTGAAAATCCCATGAACACTTAAGAAATCAATTTCTCTCCGTGTTGAAGATGCACATGAACAAGTTGCAAAAAAAGATTCGGGTAACAATGAATCATTAACCAGTTAAACTTAAGCATATGCCATTCTGGAATCAGTTAAACGGACAGCAAGCCTGGAGATCGGAAAGCTGTTACCTCGTTTGCACAACCGGGGCAAGTTCCATTTATGCAACGAAACGTGGAAATGCCCGTTGGGCAAATGATAACACGGGTAATGCTCATGTTATAACAAACAACCCCAACCAGGCCGTATTTCCAGGTGGATCTGCAAGGGTTGCACAGCAGCCTCCTGTAGTTGCACTGAATGTTGATGTGCAGCATGTGGCAACAGATGAATTCCTGGAAGAAGCCGGTCTGCAAACCGTTGCAATAGCAAATGGTCAATATCAACTGCGTAATGCGGTGGCTGTTGTAGCTGTTGCTAACAAAGTAACTTATTATCACGGGCAGGGTTTTCATGCAATGATCTTGTGGTTCAATGCCGAAGCAGACCTGCATACAATTGCAGCTGCCATTAACTGGAATATACATACCGATAATCAGCATTATGCAGCTGCAGTACCTGCTCCTGCTAATGGATACATCAGGTCCGATGATGAACTTGCAATTGTAACAGTGGCAAATCATGTAACAACCGATTGGAGACAACTATTCAGCAATCCAAACCAAAGCTGGTTTCTTGAACTGTTCAACGATGTAATCAATATATAACAACTGAAATCATCCTGTTATCTAATCTGTCAATTTTAAACTACTTCTTTATGGCAGTAAATCTATTGTATATGAACCAGGGCGGTAATGGCGATTGGGGTGCACTTCCTTATGCTGAATATGACATCCTGTGTCTTGCAGAAAGCACCGTTATAAAAAAAGAGTTTGTTGAAAATTACAACAGTAAAACACAACCTCCCATGTCGGTGCAAACGACTACTAAATACGGAGGCATGCGGCTCATTTCTGAAGTGAAAGATCTTGATCTCACAGCAAGGGAAGTAAGGCCCATTCTTACATTTCAGATTTCAGGCATTAATGTAAGGGTTGTATTTTCTCATTTGAAATCCGGAAATGAAAAGTTTGCAACGGATGCACTTGGAACAGCCATTGCAAGCTATATAAACCTGATAGAAAACAAACGTAGTTTACCAACTCTTTGGATTGGCGACTTTAACAGGGCTCTTGTATACAATCTCAAAGAGGAGTTTAAAGATTGTAAAGATTTAATTGAAGGAGGTGGTATTGCCTTATGGAATCTTGATCGTGCATATTCTACAGGCGATTGGAGCAAGTTGAAGTGTAACGTAAAAAAAGGTTCTGTTTCCGGAGACAACCAGCATATCGGAATAGTTGTGAACATTGAATAAGACTGAAAGCTCTTTTTTATTTTGTGATGTCTCACAAAATAATTCTTCTCTGCTTACACATTGTTTACTATCCTGCCTTTACTCTTTTGCCTTTCCCAAAAATTCTTTAATGGCAGCATGATAAACGCTCTGTCCCTTCTTCAGTTGTTTTGCATAATCCGCCTTTTTCACCGGGTCATGCAAAATACCTTGCGCATAAGCAACCGCTTCAGCAAAAAGGCTCCGTTTTTTTGTTTGTAGTTTACTGGGCTTTACATGACTCATATCAGGGTAAGCAGTCACCACGGTTTTGGTGCCGTACTTTTTCACCACGATCTGCTTCCCTATTTGCCCTCGTAATTGACGCAGGAGTACATTGTTTTTTGTTTGTGCCATAAGTCAGCATTTAGCTGCCTAAACTACTCATTCAGGCACACAAATCCAAGTATCCTTCGTCCATCCTTCGTTCATCCTCCGTTATTATAAGCAGTCATACCCCGGTTTTAGCCGCATCAAAGCCCGATATCAGACCATGTCATTGCGAAGCACGCAGCAATCTTCATTTACCGGCAGTTCCCTCGAACCTCGGGAAGGCAAGTCTGTTCAGCAGATCCCTCCTTCGTTGGGAAGACAGCTATATTGAGCAGTACCCCCCTTTGTAAATTGGATCTTGTACTTTGGATTTTGGGTTTTGGATTTTGGATTTTGTTTTTTGGTTTTTGTTTTTCCCTTTCATCCTTTCAATCTTTCCCTGAAATCCAGGTCATTGTCTTTCAACGTTTCTTTCGCAAGTTCGTAACCTGCATCCGCATGTCGTATCACACCCAGTCCCGGATCGTTGCAGAGTACACGTTTCAAACGTTGTTCGGCATCATCGGTACCATCGGCCACAATCACCATACCGGCATGGATGCTGTAACCCATACCCACACCACCACCATGATGCAGGCTTACCCAACTGGCGCCACCTGCGGTGTTAACGAGTGCGTTGAGGATGGGCCAATCGGCCACGGCATCACTACCATCGAGCATGCTTTCGGTTTCACGGTTGGGGCTGGCTACGGAACCGGTATCGAGATGATCACGACCAATCACAATGGGCGCTTTTACTTTGCCGGTGCGTACGAGTTCGTTAAATGCGAGTCCTGCTTTTTCACGTTCGCCCTGGCCAAGCCAGCAGATGCGTGCAGGTAATCCCTGGAAGGCAATTTTTTCCTGTGCCATTTTCATCCATCGCAACATGCCTTTGTTGTGGGGGAACATGTTCATAATGAGTTCGTCGGTTACGGCAATATCATTGGCATCGCCACTGAGTGCTGCCCAACGGAAGGGGCCCTTGCCTTCGCAGAACAATGGCCTTATATAAGCAGGTACAAACCCCGGGAAGGAGAAGCATCTTCCAATTGGAAAGTGGTTAGCCGATAGCCGGTAGTGGGTAGTGGGTAGTGATGCATCCTTAGAAGGTTCTTTACTACCTACTACCGGCTTCTGACTATCGGCTTGCATTTGACGATCTTCGAATTCTTTGGCACGTGCACGAATATTATTTCCATAATCAAACGTAATAGCTCCCTGGTCCATGAGTTGCAACATGAGTTGCACATGCAGGTACATGCTTTCGTAACTGAGTTGCAGGTAACGTTCGGGATTATTTGTACGCAGTTCGTTTGCTTCATGGTTGCTGAGTGTATGCGGTATGTAACCAATGAGCGGATCGTGTGCACTTGTTTGATCGGTGAGGGTATCGGGAATAATATCACGTGAGATCAAATGATCGAGCAGGTGAACGGCATTGCACAGCACGCCGATGCTGCGGGCAATGCCTTCCTTACGGTAATGCACAGCCGCATTAATGGCTTCGTCGATGCTGGTATATTTTTCGTCGAGGTATTTTGTTTCGATGCGTTTATCGATGCGCCACTCTTCTACTTCGGCAATGAGTGCCACACCTTCGTTCATGGTAATGGCGAGTGGTTGTGCGCCACCCATGCCGCCGAGACCTGCGGTAACGTTGAGTGTTCCCTTTAAAGTACCGCCGAAATGTTTATCGGCAATGGCAGCGTATGTTTCATACGTGCCTTGTACAATGCCTTGTGAGCCGATGTAGATCCAGGAGCCGGCAGTCATTTGTCCGTACATCATGAGTCCTTTTTTCTCCAGCTCATCGAAGTGTTTCCAGTTGGCCCAGTTGGGTACCAACTGACTGTTGCTGATGAGTACACGTGGTGCATCTTTGTGTGTTTTTAAAATGCCGACAGGTTTACCACTTTGGATGAGGAGTGATTCATCATTCTCCAATATTTTTAATGCAGCAATGATATTATCGAGTGCTTCGAAGTTGCGGGCTGCTTTACCTCGGCCTCCATACACAATGAGATCGTCGGGGCGTTCGGCTACATCGGGGTTGAGGTTGTTGAGGAGCATGCGCAGGGCTGCTTCCTGGATCCAGCCTTTGCATTGGAGCTGTGAGCCTGTGGGAGTTTTATACTTAACAGCGTCGTAGTGTTGTGTTATTGTACTCATGTGGCAATGTTTTTTTCTTCTTTTCTTTTTGCTTGTCCAAAAAGAAACAAAAAAGACCCCGAAAACCAATGTACAGCCTGGTTTTCGGTTTACGCCTTGATTTGGCGTTATCACTACTGTGGTGAATTACTTTTATTTCATTACTGTACACTTTCTGTGCAGCAGTATGACTTAATATAAAGAGCTTTAAATTTTATTATACACTATGAATAGCAAGGGCTGTGCGCATGCAAGTTCCCCCTTCAGGGGGCGGAGGGGGGGGTAATAAATTCAACTGCTTTCATCATATCCTCATGCAACACTCTGTCTTTATCTACAAAACTTACTTGCTTGCGAAACGCAGTCATCACCTCTTCCACTTTCGCTGAACTCTTTAACGGCCTGCGGAAATCCAAGGCCTGTGCTGCACTGAGTAATTCAATCGCTAAAACCTTTTCTACATTCTTCATAACACGATAGGCTTTGGTTGCTGCATTGGCACCCATGCTCACATGATCTTCCTGGTTGTTGCTCGATGATATACTGTCAACACTTGCCGGTGTGCAGAGTTGTTTGTTTTCACTCACAATACCTGCGGCTGTGTATTGCGGAATCATAAAACCACTGTTGAGCCCGGCTTCTTTTACAAGGAACATGGGCAGGTTGCGTTGTCCGCTGATGAGTTGATAAGTGCGGCGTTCGCTGATATTGGCGATTTCGCTCATGGCAATGGCATAATAATCCAATGCTAACGCCAACGGCTGACCGTGAAAGTTACCACCGCTTACAATGAGATCATCATCAGGAAATACATTGGGATTATCAGTCACCGAATTAATTTCAGTTAAGAATACATTCTTTACATGCGCCAATGCATCTTTGGTGGCACCATGCACCTGCGGAATACAACGGAAACTATACGGATCCTGCACCTGTTGTTTTTTCTGTTGACCGATTTCACTGCCATTTAAAATATTTCTTAATTGTTGAGCAGTGTGTATTTGTCCGCTGTGTGGACGGATGGTTTGTATTTTTTCGTGAAAGGGTTGATCGATACAATCAAATGCATCAAAGGAAATTGCAGCAATGAGATCGGCCCATTGCAGTAAGCGTTCGGCTTGCACCAAACAGTACATGCCATAAGCGCTCATGAATTGTGTACCGTTGATAAGCGCTAAGCCTTCTTTACTTTTTAAATGAATGGAATTCCATCCTAACTTGTTAAGCACTTCTTGTGCCTTGTACCTTGTGCCTTCATACTTCACTTCTCCCATACCGATCAAGGGCAAACTCAAATGACTGAGTGGTGCCAGGTCGCCGCTTGCGCCCAATGAACCCTGCTGATAAATAACCGGCAGCACATTGTTGTTGTGCATGTCCATTAACCGCTTTACTGTATCTACCTGCACGGCACTGTAACCATAGCTGAGCGATTTTATTTTTAAGGCCAGCATGAGCTTTACAATTTCTTCGGGCACTTCATCGCCCATACCGCATGCATGGCTCATCAACAAATTATTCTGCAGTTGCTCTAACTGATCATCAGCAATGATCACGTTTTGCAGAAAACCAAAACCGGTGTTGATGCCGTAGAAGGGCGTATCGCTTTCAGCAACTTTCTGATCAAGATACTGCCTGCATTTTTCAATTTTATGGTGTGCACGAAATGTAATGGACACAAATTGTTTGAACTGCAAATAGTTCTTCACTTCATCGAAGGTGAGTTGCTGTTCGTCGAGGGGGAGATAGTTGTATTCAGTCATAGTTTTTTGCAATCGGGACGAATGTAGGAAATTATGGAGAGAATACGAACTGATGTTAGTGAGAGTAACCCCGGCCGGTATAGGTAAATTGGTGACATGTTGATTTTTAAAGAGTCTGAGTTTCTTTCTTTTCTTTTTGCTCCCGCTAAGGCGGGACAGGTTGCCAAAAAGAAACAAAAAAGACCCCCGAAATCAATATCCAGCATGATTTCGGGATAACGCCTTGATGTGGCTGTGGCACTACGTGGTGAAGTGCAGATGGATTTACATCAACATCCTATGTTTAACAGTGTGTGTTTATAGCAGGCATGATTTATGCAAAGTTTCTGCTGCATTTTGAAATAATGCATTACTTACATTTGATTCTATGAAATATTTATTCGTTTCTTTTCTTTTGGTTGCGGTTTGCAGTGTTCAATCATCAGCTCAAACAATTCAATTGCTTGATAGTGGTAAAACAACTTCTATCCGTGGGTTGAGTGTGGTGAATGATAATATTGTTTGGGCCAGTGGTGCCAATGGAATGATTGGTCGTTCTATTGATGGTGGTGCAACGTTCAAATGGACGAAGGTTGATGGCTTTGCAAAAACTGATTTCAGGGATATAGAAGCATTTGATGCCAACACTGCGATCATTATGGGTATTGATACGCCTGCTGTGATCTTGAAAACAATTGATGGTGGTATCAGCTGGAAGATTGTTTTCATGGATAAACGTCCGGGTATGTTTTTAGACGCCATGGAATTTTTTAATGAGAAAAGTGGTGTGGTATTGGGCGATCCTATCAATGGAAAAATATTTATGGCTGTAACGGTTGATGCCGGCAACAACTGGAGAGCAATGCCGGAAGCATTTGCTCCTGCTGCAGAAAAAGGTGAAGCAATGTTTGCAAGCAGTGGTACCAATGTGCGTACGGTTGGCAAACAGGAATTGCTGTTTGTTACAGGCGGCACTTATTCACGCATCTTTATCCGTAACAATAAAATTGTATTGCCCATCATACAGGGAAAAGAAACAACAGGTGCTAATTCATTAGCGGTGTGGGATAAAAAAACATTTGCTGTTGTTGGTGGCGATTTTACGAATGCAACTTCAACGGAAAAGAATTGCGTGCTCAGCAAAAATGGAGGTAAAACTTTTATAACACCCACTACTCCACCGTTTGGTTACAGGAGTTGTGTTGAATACTTATCGAAATCAAAACTCATTACTTGTGGTATCACCGGTGTTGATGTGAGTGAAGATGGCGGCATGAACTGGCGCAACATTTCTGCTGAAGGTTTTCATGTGGTGTGCAAAGCAAAGAAAGGCAAAGCGGTTTATTTAGCTGGTGGTAAAGGAAGAGTAGCGAAGTTGGTTTGGTGATGGTTTTTCTTTAGGTGAGTCACCCGCTGTTTTTAGGGTGACCCACCCAAAGAAAAAAGCTGACTCACTGCACTTCAACAAAATTTATCTGATAACAATCATCGCCCTCTTTGATGGCTGACATTGGGTTTTGAAAAAAGGGCTTCTACCTTCACTTATAAATCAAACCTATGCACATTCAGTTACACGATAATATCACACTCAAAGAAATAAAAAACGTTTTTTCTGATCACTATCCTTATCTGAAACTTGAATTTTATTCAAAACCACATCTGCTGTATGAGACATCAGACGAGCGTGATGTGTTGCCTGATGAAAAGATGTTGAAAGAGATCAAGGATATTCATATTGACGGTATCATCGATATTCAACCGACGGAAAAAGTAGCTGATCTTGAATTCGATTTTCAACGACGCTTTGGATTACCGGTGCAGGTACTGCGGCTGGAACATGGACAATGGTGCCAAACAACGGGTATGGATGCTTTTACATTGAAAGATGTAAACCAGTTCAGCAAAAATGATTCCGATGAAGATCTCGTGGAAGATTATGAAGAAGGATTTGAAGAATTGCAGAGCTGACAGTTTGCCCGCATTTCGTGCGGCCGCTTACAATCAGGTTAAAACAAACTTATTGCAATTGCAACAGTTTATTTTTTAAACATGAAATAAACTGCACCCAGTAAGAATAGAAAACTCACAATGTATTTCCAGTGAAAGGGTTCTTTTAGGTACACAACCGCAAACACGCCA
>JAKFDY010000606.1:0-7530 GCA_036675885.1 Lacibacter sp.
ACAAAGCAATAAGCAGGAGGCGCATTCTTGCTGGTTTCATCAGGATACGATTTATATACAAGTATAACCAATAAAGGTTATTTGTACAAAAAACGCCAGGGGGAAAGAAGAAAAATAAGTGTAATATTATAGCAAAGCCTGCCACTTCGTGCTTTCCGCATACTCACGAATCGTATTGTTCCGTTTCCCGACAAGTAGTTTCATATAACCTGTGAGATAAATACGGTTGAAGAGTTTTCCAACAGAACCATAAGGTGCTTCAAACTCAACCTGATCAATCATGATCGTGCCGTTGTTTACTGCTTTGAAATGGTGCTTGTGTGTGTAAGAAACAAAATCACCTTTTTCCATGATGTCTTCAAAATATTCGGGGCTTTTCATCTCGGTGATTTTCACCGTCATGAATCTTGTTTTAAACAGGTGTCTTGCTTTCCATGTAACAGATTCACCCTGTTTAATAAGACCGGATGTAACGCCGCCAACAGCTTCTTCGTTATTATCCTGTTGCGAAATTTTATGCAAACCAATGTGTCGGCTTAAATCAAACACACGATCAATGGGTGCGGCAATAAATGTGGTAACGTGAATGGACGGCATAGAGCAGTGATGATCTGTTTGGTTATTTATTTCAACCGGTGAGCCACCCTTATCCTTCGACAAGCTCAGGAGTGCGGGTGACTCACCGCAGTGAATATCATCAGCAAGAATAATGCCTTTTACAAAAAAGGAGTCTTCACCACTTTTGCTTTCAGTAGTTTATCACGAACTTCTACATAGATCTCAGAATCAAAATTGGCGTGTTCTGTTGCCACATAACCAAGGCCGATTGCTTTTTGTAATGAAGGAGATTGTGTGCCGCTGGTTACTTTACCAATTTCATGGCCATCTGCATCTTTGATCTTGTAATCATGACGGGGAATACCACGATCGATCATTTCAAAACCAACCAGCTTACGTTTTACACCTTCAGCTTTTTGTTTTTCTAAAATATCTTTTGCAGTAAATTCTTTGCTGAATTTTGTGATCCAGCTTAAACCTCCTTCTAATGGTGAAGTTGTATCGTCAATATCATTGCCGTATAAACAAAAACCTTTTTCTAAACGGAGTGTATCTCTTGCTCCCAAACCAATTGGCTTAATACCTGCCGACTTGCCTGCTTCAAAAATGGCATCCCAAATTTTATCAGCGGCACCATTGCTGTCTTCAAAATAAATCTCCACACCACCGGCACCGGTATAACCTGTTGCACTTACCAATACATTCTCAACCCCGGCAAATGTTCCTTTTACAAACGTGTAATATTTCAGGTTGAGAATATCCATTTCAGTAAGCGGCTGCAGAATTTTTGTTGCGTTGGGGCCTTGTATAGCGAGCAAACAGGTTCTTTCGCTGATGTTGTGCATCTCTACATTGTTGGTATTGAATTGCAGGATCCAGTTCCAGTCTTTTTCAATGTTGCTGGCATTTACCACCAGCATATATACTTTGTTTTCTTCTACACAATACACCAGCAGGTCATCAACAACTCCTCCCTGTGCATTCGGCAGGCAACTGTACTGTGCTTTTCCATTGCTGAGTTTAGAAGCATCATTGCTGGTAACACGTTGAATGAGATCCAATGCTCCTTCTCCTTTTAAAATAAACTCACCCATGTGGCTTACATCAAACACGCCTGCGTTGTTACGCACAGCAGCATGTTCATCATTAATACCGGTATATGAAATAGGCATATTGTAACCGGCAAATTCAGCCATCTTCGCACCAAGGGCAATGTGTTTGTTTGTAAAAGGAGTCGATTTCATACTTCAATCTTTTGTGATGGCCACAAATGTAAAGGAAGCAAGAGATTGAAAACAGAAAAGTTTTTAAAAATCATGCGTTGCGCAAACGGTTGACAGAACTGTAAAAGAAAAAGGAGCAATTAAGCTCCTTTTTAAATTCTTAGTTTTCAGATCAACGCAGATAACCTAAAAGCCAGAGTATGCCATAAATTATCGCCACGATAAAGAGGCAGATAAACAGGGTTTCTGTGATCTTTGTAATTCCTGACTTCATGATAAGGTGGATGTATTGATGCAACAGGCAAATCTGTTGGCATCAATGATAAGGTAATGGTTAAGCGGTTTTACTAATGATCTACACTGATGATGCGTGTTACTTTCCAGCCGTTGTCTGTTTTTTTCCAGGTATGAATAAACTTGAATACACCGCAGTCCATTTTTCCATTTTCCATATGGCAGAAACGATGTTGTGCTATCTGCACCGCTCCATAGCCGGGAATGGGATACACTTCCATGGTTTCTTTCAGCAACTCCCGTTTTAAATCCGGAACATTTTTCTTTATCCGTTCAAACGCAGCGATATTATCTGCATAAAAAGTAAGTCCGCTTCCGTCGTGATAGAATTCAAGTGTTGAATCGATATAGCTGCTGAAAACAGTAAGATCTTTATTGAAGGCTGTAAACCATGCACTGTCCAATTTCAGAATAGTTGCAAATAATTCTTTGTCCTGGTGCTTTTGATTTGGCTGTTGTGCATTAGCTGCACCAAAAACAATAATTGCAATTAATAAAGCAGTAATAAACTTCAGTGTACGCATAAAAAAGGTTTAATGGTTATGATGATGATTAACCCACCCCTTAATCCTCCCGCAGATGCGGGACAAGCACTCCCGGGAGGGGAGAGAAAAAAGCCCCTCCGTTTCTTGCAAAACATCGGGGCCGTTGGCTGTTCCAACTTTAACCGAGGTTACAGTGCGTTAATGGTCATTGGTTGAATGATCACCGCATCGCTGTTGGGAGTTACTATTCGTTCAACGATCTGTTTTGCTGGTGTTGGGGGTGTTTTAGGTGCTTCTGGATTGTAACGGTAACGAAGACTGTCGTTCTCTTTTTTCTTGTTCTTCAGCTTTTCTTCACGCTCCTGCAATTCTTTCTTTTCACGTTCAATGCGTTCCAGTTCGCTTTCAATATTGCCTTCTTCACGTTCAACTTTTTCAATTTTATCTTTGCCATCTACACGTTCAAGGCCATCTTCGGTCATAATGTATTCCACATTTGTATCGTTCCAGCCGGTGTGGCTCCATCTGTTATCATCTTCCCATTCCCAATCGCCACCACGACCATTGAAAGTAATGTTATGCCATTCTAAACGATCAACACTTCTGTCGATGTAAATACGTTTGCCAACAGGAACTTCAATTGTAACAATCACACGCTGGTTACGGAATTTTGATTCCTGACTTACAGTAAAACCTTTGTCGAGAGCAAGCACACTGTCTTTAAAATTTACATTGTACTTAATTGATTGTGCATTTGTAAGTGCCTTATCTCTTGTAGCACCAGAGCTGCGTTTATCATATTTTACGTGATAAAGACTATCGGTACTTTTTACAATACGAAGACGGATATTGTTGATGTACAAACTATCGCCATCCATACTGAACACATCATCAACACCAAACGCACGGCCATACACTTTCACTTTTGCTGATGGCACTTTCACAATCATTTTGCCGGTTACCGGCTGAGCAATTTCAACTGCCTGTTGTTCTTGTGCCGATACACGGAAGTTGTTGAAGAATGAAGAAATAAGTGTGATGAAGCATACCAAACCAACAAACCAAAGGAAACCGAATGTGTAACCTAAATAGGGGTTGCGGCTTTTTGTACCAATGATCTTACGGATAACCCAGGTTAATAATGCAACCACGGGTACAAGTAAAAACAGAAGCAGTGTGCCCCATGCAGCAATGTTTTGCCAGGTGCCTTCTAAAAAGAATCCTTTGAAAGGAAACGCAGCAACACCACCAATAACTGCACCTATTAATGCCATCAACAACACAAAACCAATTGTACCTGCAACGAATAAAAAGAATGCTTTAAACAATACACCAATTGCATGACCAATACCGCTTGTTGTGCTGCGGGCAATTGGTCCGGCTTCAACTGCAAAGGCTTTGCTTTTTGATCCCAGTTCAGAACTCATTTGCTTTGCACCTTCAGTTATGGTTGCGCTCATACGTTGCGCACCTTCTTTTATTTCTTCGCTCATTTGAGCTGCTCTTTCTTTAATAGTACCACCGCTGCCCAATTCTTCCTGCACAGCATTCTTGATACTGTTTACATCAATCTTTTCGCCACGCATTTGTAATTTATCAGTTGCGCTGCTGGCCATTGGTAAAACGATCCAGAGAATAACATAAATTACAAAGAGTGTTCCGCCAAAGCCACCGAATACGATATTGGGTTCAAGATCAAAATCGAACATGGCATTACGGAAGATCGATGAAATGATACCAAGAATCAGTGGTAAACTGAATACCACACGTGGTACCCATACCGGTATATTGAAATAGTTAGCTAAACCGCTTGCAACACCGCCTAATACTTTATCATCAGGATTGCGGAATAAACGCTTGCGGATATTTGTTTTGAGATCTTTCAATGGTAACACGATCCACAGAACAATGTAGATAAGTACACCTGTACCAAAACCACCAAAAGTGATCAGCGCAAAAAGAATACGTACTACAGTAGGATCGATCTTTAAATAATGAGCAAGACCACTACATACACCACCAAGTATTTTATCGTTGGCGTTACGGCCAAGGCTGCCACGTGGCTCATCAGCTGTTGCAGACGCTGTAGCCGCAGTTGCTGAAGAAGATGAAGAATAGTTGCTGTGACTTGTTGAAGCACCGGTTTCATTATCCATCTGCTCAAAATCTTCAATGCTGCCCATACTGCTGCAAATAGTGGCAACACTTTCGTCGGTAATACAAGTGGCGCCTTTTTTCAGCTCTTCGTCGAACAATTCAGCAATACGATCTTCAATATCATTGATGATCTCAT
Source organism: Lacibacter sp. (assembly GCA_036675885.1). Taxonomy (GTDB): domain Bacteria; phylum Bacteroidota; class Bacteroidia; order Chitinophagales; family Chitinophagaceae; genus Lacibacter. The sequence continues at coordinate 4,854 of JAKFDY010000606.1, forward strand.
CACGTCCTTCTTCGTTGGCAAAGTAGCGGCGCAGACTTTCGGTATATTTCTGCAATTGCTCAAAAGCCGATTCTTCGATGGGTATCACCCGGCCCTTGAAATTTATATTGATTACCTTTTTCATAATAATAACAGTTTAATGGTTAAAGTGGGCTTTCAGCAGATGGAGGATGAACCTGAACGCTTTCACCGGTTACAACGGCATTGGCTCGGCCGTTCTTCTTGGTTACGGCTTCAACCGAGCTGGACATTTCGTTCCATGTTTGTTCCAGCTCTTTGTAAAAGGCGGCTCCTTTTTCTGTTAATGCAAAATATTTACGTGGCGGGCCGCTGCTGCTTTCAACCCAGCGGTAAGTAAGCAGGTCGGCATTTTTCAATCGGGTAAGTAGTGGATACAGGGTTCCTTCGAGGATGTTAAGGTTTGCCTTTTTCATTTCCTCAATAATATCACTGGGGTACACTTCGCCCCGTTGGATAACGGAGAGAATGCAAAACTCCAGGACTCCCTTGCGCATCTGGCTTTGTGTGTTCTCGATATTCATAACCTGAGGAGTTTGTTTATTTGGTGAAAGGTGGTGGAGAAGTTGTAGGGAGAGCTCTTCCTTTCTGCTTCTGCCTCCAATCACCTTAATTACATTGACAAAACAAAGCTAAGTGAAAATTCAGTACTATGCAACACAAAGTACCATCTTTTTTTTAGTAGCTGGCAGAAACCGATAGCTTATAAAAATTAAAGCGCTGTAAAACAGCGCTTTAATCCAATAAATTATCTTTAGAAAAGAAGAAGATTTTTTTCGAACTGCCTGCTTTAGTCAATATTTTCTCTATAAATCAGAAAAACGGCGATGGAGTTTTGATGAAAACCGGCCTATTTTTCCAGTTTGCCAAACGGTTTTTTCATCAGCTCCATTACATTTTCATCTTTCTCTTCAGGATAATAACGATCGAGGCCATAACGCACTTCTTTAATATCAAGGTTCATGAAAGTACCCAGCAACCGGTCCCAAATGGAGAACACAGCACCATAATTACTATCTGTATAAGGCTGTTTCCAGTGATGATGCACTTTGTGCATGTTAGGCGAAATAAGAATATAACTCAGCGCTTTATCAAGTTTAACCGGCAACCTGATGTTGGCGTGGGTAAATGCTGTGGCCAGCACCACCAGTGTTTGGTAGATCATTACACTGTACATCGGTGCCCCGGAAATAAAGATAAGCAGCAGAAAAAAGATACCCCTCAACAAACTATCGCCGGGATGGTGACGAAGCCCCGTTGTTACATCAACATTGGTATCGCTGTGATGAATAAGATGAAAGCGCCATAGTAAAGGCACTTTGTGCATTACCAGGTGCACCAGCCAGCTGCTGAAATCCAAAGCCAACACGCCAATGAAGATGGTTACAAGCACATTGGCATTTGTCCAATACACTAATCCAAATTTTGTTTCAAGGCACCAATCGCTCAACTTAATAATGAGTATGGCCAGAAATGTGTGAATGATGAGATGGATAACGGTGAACACGAAATTCACTCCTGCATGGCGAAGCCTGGTTTTTTTATACTGTAAGCTGAATAGTGGAATTGCTCCTTCAAGGATCCAGAAAAACAGGAGGCCGCCAACAAGGATAGCCATTCGTTCAATGGGGCGTTGTTCAAGTGTTTGAAAGTGGTCCAGGATTTCGTTCCACATGGCATGACAATTAGGTCAAAAGTTACGAAGGCTTTGATGGACGAAAAAAAATTGTTTGGTATTTAACAGGACCACAACGAAAGCCCTGATTTATTATTGAGGTAAGAAAACAGCAGGATTAACTACTGATATCTGTATTGGCTTTTTCAGTTGGTTTGTCCGGAATTTCTGAAAACTCTTTTTCGCAATCAAAACAATGATACATTTTTTCAGAAGCCATAGCATAGCCTCCTAACAGATAAGTGAAGATGGCACTGAACCAATTGGAAGCCTTTCGGTTGCTAACGATATACTCTACATTAAAGGACCCACAATACGGACAAGCCCTGTTTTCTTTTGCTTTGTTCACGATAGTACGCAGCAGATCTGTTGCCCGGTCTTTTTGTGTTTCATGCACCATGAGTTTAATACCGCCGATGGCATTGGTTAAGAGTGGATCAATAGTAACCGTATGTTCATCTTTGAGCCAACAGTTGATGCCTTCTTCCTGCAGCTGCATCATATGAAGGTTGGCATCAATGTAATTATCGTATGTGTTGAGGATGAAGTAGCTCATGATTGAAAATACGATTAAGCGAATAACTTCTTCATGACTATTAAAATAAAAAATCCCGCTTTTGCAAGCGGGACTTATTGTTAGTATTGGTTTCTAAGTTTTTTTGTTTGTATCTCGACTTCGCTCGATACGGCACAACCGCCTTCGACTATCGCTCAGGCTTACCGACTTCCTGATCTTATTGATTCAGCATCAACGGCATCACCAGCATCAACACATCTTCACCTTCATTTTGTTCTGTTGGTTTAATAAGGCCTGCTTTGGTTGGTGTGCTTAACTCCATTTTTACTTCGTCTGTTTCAACAGCATTCAGCATTTCCACTAAGAATTTTGCATTGAAGGCGATCTGCATATCCTCGGCGCGCTCACGCGTGGCGTCGTCCGGCGCTTGCGCGATCATGCGCTGCGCCTGCGCCAGTGCCGCAGCC
>JAKFDY010000607.1:0-6326 GCA_036675885.1 Lacibacter sp.
TTTGAAACTTCAATGAGCAATGGTGTATTGGCTAACTATCCAATGGTAGATATGAAAGTGCGTGTGTTTGATGGCAGCTACCATGATGTGGATAGTGATGCAATGAGTTTTGAATTGTGTGCGAAGAGCGGTTTCCGTGAAGCAGGACGCAAAGCAAAACCAACATTGCTTGAACCAATTATGAAAGTGGAAGTTGTAACACCTGATCAGTACATGGGTGATGTTACGGGTGACTTAAACCGTCGTCGTGGTATGCTGGAAGGTATGGATACAAAAGGTAATGCACAGGTGATCAGAGCCAAAGTTCCTTTGAGTGAAATGTTTGGTTATGTTACACAGTTACGTTCATTATCTTCTGGTCGTGCAACTTCAACTATGGAGTTCAGTCACTATGCACCTGCACCAAACAACGTTGCCGAAGAGGTAATTGCGAAGGTGAAAGGAAAGGTGAGTGCTTAATTAAATTAAGTTGATTAAAATAGAAATCCCCCGAGTGATCGGGGGATTTTTTTATGAAGTACTTTTTGGCTTTTATGATTATTTTAGCGCAAACACTAACAGCATATGAAAAGCAAATTCTTGCTAACTGTATTCTTAAGTTTCCTCGTTTTCACAATTCAGGCACAACTGCCTGGCATCAGAACTATTAAATATTATACTTCTGGGGCTGCATCAGGAAGCGGTGGCCGCCTTGTTATTTATGATTGTAAACCCACAAATGACGGAGGATTTATTATGGCTGGGATTGATTCCACTGGTGATCCCTATAATTTCGATTACAACATAAATTTTAAACGAACAAGCGGTACTGCAATGCTTGCAAAAACAGACAGTGCAGGAAATATTATATGGAAAAAAGTAATACCTCTTGAGGCAAATCAATCAACAGGTATTGAACGTGCTTTTTGTTCTGTTGTTCAAACAAGTGATGGGGGATATGTGACTTCAGGTTTTTCTGGAAGTTTATTTAGCTCAACTAAACAAGGTATAATTGCGAAATTTTCCAGTACTGGTACCATGCTATGGCAAAAGCAATATGGAGGAACAGGTAATGATCTCTTTTATTGCGTCATAAGATGTAAAACCGGTGGTTACCTGGTTTCAGGAACAACATCTTCAAATGACGGCAATGTTTCGGGAAATCATGGATCAAATGATTTTTGGGTTACGCGCATTAATGATGAAGGGGACATGCTATGGCAGAAATGTTATGGGGGTACATCAGAGGAGACAGGACGATCCGTAATTGAAGTAGCCGGTTATCAGTTTGTTTATTCTGGATCGTCGTTATCAACAGATGGAGACGCAGTAACTAATGGAGGCAAGAAAGGAGGATGGATTTTTAAAACAGATAGTAGCGGCAACTTGATTTGGCAAAAAAATTATGGAGGGGTTGATAGTACAGAAATTGCAGTATTTAATCATCTTATTGAAGATGTATCAGGAAATATTTATGCAGCAGGCTTTGAAGAGAGTGAAAAATTAGGAGGTGTCAATCAATGGAAGACGTCCAATATTTGGGTTGTAAAAACAGCTTCGTCTGGAGATTTGATTTGGTCGAAAGTATATGGCGGGTCTGGCTTTGAGGAAGCGCTTGATATAGGCAGGTCATTTAATGGATCAATATTAATGACCGGACATTCATCATCCCGTGACGGAGATTTTACAGACATCGGTTCGGCAGATCCACAAATATTCATGCTAAATATTTCAGGCGATGGAAGTATTCTTGGCAAGAGAATTTTGGGTGGGGTTGATTTTGAAGGAGGTTTTTCATTTTTCCAATTAAGTGAAACTGAATTTGTAGTTGCTGCATCTTCTTCTCAATATCAGGGAATGCTTATCAAGCTTGGAGATGCAAATAAAATAAAAGGAACCATTTTTCTTGACGGTAATTCTAATGGTGTAAAAGATGCAGATGAAACTTTTTTTAATAACGCTTTGGTTAGAGTAGAGAAACAAAATGTCGAAGTAATATCATCTTATCCCAGCAATGGCATTTTCGAAATGCCTTCTGATACCGGAAGCTTTGTTACTACTGTCCAGCTATTCAATCCTTACTATACAGTTGTACCTTCATCAAGAACCAGTGTCTTTAATTCTTACCTTAATATAGATTCATTCAGTTTCGCTATTCAGCCAATTCCAAATAAACAGGATTTAATTGTACATCTCATTCCTTTATCGCCGGTACGACCTGGTTTTAAAGCACAGTATATTTTGAATTATAAAAACATCGGCACCACAACCATTGCAAATGGAACTGTGAAGCTGATTAAGGACAGCCGGACAGCATATTCAATCAGTCTTCCCTTGCCGTCATCCATGGTTGCAGATACAATTACCTGGAATTATACTAACTTAAAACCACTTGACTCAATAGCCATCGGTATTGAACTTCAATTGGCAGTACCACCTTCGCTTAATATTAATGATGTATTAAAGTCTACTGCGATTATACTACCTGTTGCTGGCGATATAACGCCTGCTAATGATACAAGTTCTCTTAATCAACGTGTGCAAGGTTCATATGATCCAAATGATAAACAGGAAAGTTTTGCAGGACGGATGCCATTAAAAACTATTCAGGATGGTGGGTATATTAGTTACATCATCCGTTTTCAAAACACAGGTAACGATACAGCCTTTACTGTTCGGCTGATGGATACATTAGAAAACAAACTCGACTGGAGTTCACTTGAAATGATTGGCAGCAGTCATAAGTACAGTCTCACAATCAAAGAAGGAAATAAACTTCAATGGGTATTCAATGATATTAAGTTGCCGGATAGTACAACCAACCGTACAAGAAGTATTGGCTTTGTTGCATTCCGCATCAAACCGAAAAATACAGTAATAACAAATGATGTGATTAAGAATAAAGCAAGTATCTATTTCGATTACAACCTGCCGATTGTTACCAACAGTGCTGATATCACTGTTACAAATGAAATAGTAAATGCAGTGCGTGAAATACAGAATGATGAAATGAAATTGCAGTTTGGCCCTAATCCAAGCAGTGGTTATTCAAACCTGATGATTACAGGTAAGCTTAAAGGAAAATTTGAACTGAGGATTATTGATAACAACGGCAGTATTATTTCTCAACAAACCATTACACGTAATTCAATTGCTGAAACAAATAACATTCCTGTTCATCTCGATAAACTTTCTTCAGGTGTGTATTATATACAACTGCAACAGAAAGGAAAAAGCTGGTGGCAAAAAATAATTCTTCAATAAAAAAAGTAACCCCCCGAATTTCCGGGGTTACTTTTTTAAGCATTCTATTTTTATTGGTGATTTTTATTTTTCGATAGTCTGTTGTCTGTAGTTGAATGATTAAATTAAATATCTGTTCAGGTACTTGCAATTAGAGTAATCATTAGTTAATTTAGATGTCCCGCCAAAGTTTTTTTTAAGACGTACTCCTACCCAAACCCCCTGTTTTAATCGCCCCCTATTAACCCTCCCTTCTAAACATCAAATTGAAGTTGTAAAAGATTTTAACCATTTCGGGAACAGTTTTTTTACCTGGAAACATCTACAACATCTGTACTCTGTTTTAGTGGTTCAGATTGTGTAGCTGCGTATTCAGTTTTCATACTGAATGCAATGCTGAATAATTTAATATAACCTTCGTCAGTTTTTTAAACAAAGCTAACGGCGGGGTGATACGCCTATGTGTTGAATTGATATCATTCATTGCGGGATGAAAGTATATCAGTAAGTTTTTATATTGAGGAAGGTTATAATTCACTTCTTCTTCCTGTCTGATCTTTTAAAGGATCCAATTATTCTTCCAAAACCTCTTTTGTTTTTTTAGTACCGTCTTTATTTCAATGTCCTTCATCACAGTCCTGTCTTTATTTTCAATGTCCTCAAATTGATATCCTGATAAATCAACCATCCATTTCCTTAGAAGGAAGTTGTTTTTGTAATGGTTAGAATCAGAATGTAACGGGTACAGAAAAATACCTGCGCTAACCCATTTGTTTGATCCATCCGGTGGAAACAGGCTAAGTTATTTTTTAACTCTTAAAGCTGATTTTTATGAATATTTCTACAGACCGATGTAATATTCATTACACCTCGCCCAAAAAACATTGGTGCAATGGATTCGCAACAAACATCAAGCAAAATCTAACGCTTCTTTTTCTTAACCTTTTAATTTTTTCATTTAATGCTTTTGGCCAACTGCCGTTGAACAGCAGTAATACTGACAAATGGAATCCTTTTAGTGTAAACAGTTTTCTCTACATCGGGCAGCAGGTGGGTGCTGCAAATGCAGAGATAACCAATCATGATCCAAATGAATGGAATACAATTCAAACAGGAACATTAGTCAGTAATTCAAATGTTCAATTTGCACTGGATGCGATGAATCCCATTCGCTCACTGGTTGTAAACACTAAGTTTGCGCCTCCTGAGGCAGCCGACTTAGATCAACTAAGGAATGGAGGAATAGGTGAGACTCCCACACCCGACAACTGGGTGAACGGTAATGCGGGGCCGGAGAATTCGCATTTTATTGAAAGCTGGTCGATCCCATACCGTATGCGGATTACAGGCTTAACCAATAATACTGCGCATACAATTATTATTGAGTGGGACATCATGGGATCATCGGGCACTAAACATGCCCTTGATTATATTACCCATTTCCAGAACCTGGGTAGTAACGCACTGCATAGCGCACTTTTCGGGCATAATGCAGAAGTTGTAAACCCCGGTTTCGGATTAACTGTAAGTTCAACAAATACATGGCCTATTCCTGCTCCGAGTTCAGCAGGTTCACCCGTTGCAGGTCAGCCTACAGCGAGTTTTAATGCATTGAACTTAAAAGATTTTACGATTTACAATGGCACAATAACCGCCATGAGTTATGTTTCCCAGGGAGACTTAACTGCTGATGGTTCAAAAACAAGATTAACAATTTCGTTCACCGCTAACTTCAGCGGTGATGCGAATACTGTAATACTTGGGTGGGGTGGTCATATCGCTTCACAATCAGATTGGGGTATTGGTGAATCAGCGAGTGATATCAATGGTTCTCCATATCACACCCGGCTTATTGAATTGGATGGTTCCGGTGGTAACCAGGATCGTTCATTGAAAGCTGATGCGGTGGTTGTACCTCCAGGTTGTAATATTACTTCACCTGATTTGTGCCCGTTAACAACAAGCTCTACTGCAAGCGCCTCACTAACTAATTCAGCAGGCGTTGCTACAACTTATGCATGGAGCATTACCGGCGCCAATACTGCCGGTGCAACACTTACAGGTTCTACCAGCGGTTCAGTTGCCGGTGGCGTAACAACAATTCCAGGTGTAGGTATCAGTGCACCTGCCGGAGGTTTTGCTTCGGGCACATCATTTACAGTACAGCTGACTGTTTCAAGAACTTTCTCAAATGTTGTATTTACAAGCACATGTACAAAAACAGTAAACATTACAAATACTGTCACTGCAACAGCTACAGCAAATCCTACAAGTATTGATATCAGGACTGCTGCACATAACACCACTCTTAATGTGAGTGTTTCTTCCGGCAGTATTAATGATTATGATTTGCTATGGACAGAAGATGGCGCAGGCAGTTTAAGTTGCAATACTTGTGTAAGCCCGGTTTACACTGCTTTACCAGTGGATCAGGGACAAACAATTACATTCAACGTAACCCTTACACCAAAGGCTGGAACAACAGGCTTGTGTCCAAACAATGCTTCTGTAATTGTACCAGTAAATGCTACGGCTGCATGCGTAGTTACATGTTTGACCAATTGCAGTCCTTGCGATGGAAGTGTTTCTACTTTCAGAGGACCTACTCTTGATGATCCTGTAAACACATTCTATGCCTGGGCAATTACTTCCGGTGATGCAACAATTACCGGGCCTGCAAACCAGGAAAACGTTAGTGTAACCGCAGGGTTAACTAATTACAGACTGGAACTTACCATTACATATTCCAACCCGGCTCTTAACCAGGCGCCTTGCGGAATTAATGTAACAGTAGGAGATGTTCAGGCCAGTGATGCCCATACCGATGTAAGTTGTTTTGGTGGCAGTGATGGTAGCGTAACCATTACCTTCAGTGGCGGCACAGCACCGTATGAGATCAACTTTAACGGTGGTGGCTTTGCAGCACAAACTTCACCTAAAACATACAGTGGTTTAGCAGCAGGCAGTTACAGCTGGACTGTAAGAGATGCAAATGGCTGCGTAGAATCCGGTTCAGAAACTGTTGGACAACCAACAGCTCTTCAGGCCAGTGATGGTCACACCGATGTAAGTTGTTTTGGTGGGAGCGATGGTAGTGTAACCAT
>JAKFDY010000608.1:0-10390 GCA_036675885.1 Lacibacter sp.
TGGTTCAATAATAGTTTCACTCAGGTGTTGGGCACAAGCCAACAGTTAATAGTACGGCCGCCATTTTCTTCAGGTTCCTTATTGGCTGTAGAAGTAACACCGTTCAATGGTTATGGCTGTAAGGATACGTTGTATGCAAGATTGGTTGATACACTTACGCTCAAAGCGAATGCAGGCCCTGATACTGTTTATTGTGGCTCAGAACCGATTCTTATTGGTGAAAACCCGAAACCCGGCTTAAGTTACCGTTGGTCGCCGGTAACCGGCCTGTCCGATCCAAACATTGCCAATCCATTTGCAGCCCCGGCAAATTCTACACAATATGTACTTGCGGTTTACAGTGGTGGTGGTGGATGTTTTAAACGGGATACTGTTTTTGTTACATCAACTTCTCCCGATACCACTTTACAGCTACAGGGTTCTGCAATGTTTTGTCGTACCTCGGCAAACGATAGTGCTGTGTTGATCGTTTCTCCGGATGTATATGTGCAGTGGTTCAGGGATGGTATAATTTTATCGGGTGCAAGTCAAAACCGGTTGCGGTTAACACAATCTGGCAGGTACTATGCTGTTGTGAAAAATGCTGATGGCTGTGCGTTAACCACACGCAGTGTATCTGTAACAATTGAAGAACCTGTACCCGGGCAAACATATCCAACACAGTATACCTTTCAAAATACAGCGCTTCCATTACAAGCAAGACCAATTGGCATAGAAGTAGCATGGATGCCACCAGTCTATTTGAGCGATGCCAGTATTGCACAACCGGTTTTTGAACGTGATAATATTGGTGATCAGTTATACAGCATACGTTTGGTTACAGCGGCAGGGTGTGCTACTGTAGATACACAACTGGTAAAAACAATCAAGGAGGTTACTGTTTATGTACCGAATGTGTTTACGCCTAATAATGATCATCTCAACGATCTTTTTTATCCCGTAACGGATGGTATTAAAAAGATTTACTCGTTTAAAGTATTTAACCGTTGGGGGATGGAACTCTTTAACTGGCCCGTTGGCAGTCCCGGTTGGGATGGAACCTTTAAAGGAGTTCGTCAGACTCCCGGTGCATATGTATGGCAGTTCAGTGGTATAGGTATTGATGGAAAAATTTATAACCGCAAGGGTATGATGACCATCCTCCGTTGATATTTCTTAAGCATTGTTTTCTTTCTTACTTATTGCGACGGCTTTAGTATGTTTGAAGCCTTATTTCATTTTAATGAAGAATAACATCTGGCAAATAATAACATACAAAATAAACAGATGAAACATTTCTTTTTTGTTGTATTTGGCTTAATTATTCTTTGCAGTAATGTAGCTGCACAAAAAAAAGCAGTTCAATCTTACAACCTTGCAGATAGTGTAAGGGCTGGCGGTTTACTTGTGCACATAAATACACAACCGATCAACACACGAAGAGAAGTAAAAGCAGGTGTATATAGTGGTGATGTGAAATTATTTATTGAAGCTGATAGGAAAGAAAAAGAGATTGTATTCAGTTTTCCTGAAACAGCTACTATTATTGCGAAAGGAATTAATGTGGAAGAAGAGGGGAAAGATGAACTGGAATGGGAATATGACCTGCCTGTAAACGAAGCTGTACAACTATATCTTGCAACAGTAAGTGATTCTGCTGCAAACTTTACTTTGTACTCCGGTTATGTTTATTATCCCAAACAAAATAAATGGAAGTTGATCGGTACCTGCAAGGTAAATGGCAAATGGGGTGCCTTAACATCAGCATCAACTTTTACTGCAAACACTAAAAAGCAACCAACAGCTTTGGGCATTCAGCAGCTTTGGGCGCAACGAGGCAATGGCTCCTTCAAAGAATTATCTGCAACAGCTGCTAAAGCACCGGTGTTGGCGCCATTCTCCAATATTGATAGTGTGCAGCAGGCAACAATTGATGAACAGATCATTCAACAGGCCATTACATCAGGTACGACGGATGCAAAGCTGAAGGGTAACGATATTTACTACACGATGATGAAAGAAGGGACAGGGCGCAATGTATTAGTGACCGATACTGTGGTGGTTTATTACAAAGGGTATTTACTTGAAGATGGTTCTGTGTTCGATCAAACAAAAGAGAAAACCGCAACCTTCCCTTTAAGCCGGTTGATACGTGGCTGGCAGTTGGGTGTGCCTTTCTGCAAAGTGGGAGGAAAGATTAAAATTGTGATACCGTCAGGACTTGCTTATTCCATCCGCACACGTGCAGCAAAAATTCCACCGAACAGTAATTTGGTGTTTGAAGTTGAAGTGATTGATGTAAAGCCGCAGTTATAATTATGAAAGCAGCAACCGTACAGGAAATTAAACAGGAGTTGGTGAATTTGCCACAAACAAAAGTAACAGAGCTTTGTTTGCGTCTGGCACGTTTCAAAAAAGAAAATAAAGAGCTGCTTACTTATTTGTTGTTTGAGGCAGATGATACAGCTTTATACATCAAACATGTGAATGAAGAAGTAGATGAATTGTTTGAAGATATTAACAAGAGCAATGTTTATTTTGTGAAGAAGACCTTACGTAAAATTGTAAGGACAGCTGCCAAATACATTCGTTACAGTGGCAGTGAAACGGTAGAGGCCGAAGTTTTGATTCATTTGTGCACGAGAATAAAGGAACTTGGTACTGCTATTACCAGCAATACCATCATCAGCAATATTTACAAAGCACAGTTGAAGAAAATTGATAAAGCTATTGCTGCCATGCATGAAGATCTGCAATATGATTATGTAAAGCAGGTGCGGAAATTGGAAGGGTAGTGGTATTACTTCGACCCGACAGGTTGAGCTGTCATATGCAAGTTTCAAGTAATCAGGGTATCAGTACATATAAGCTTAACCTGTCGGGTCTGCATCATGATGCTGTATGTAATATTATAATTCAAATTCCCATACCGTTCTGTACGTTCCATGTTCTTCTACATAGCTTAAGAATTTATTATAGAACGGATCAGCACCAACTGTTGCACTATCGCCAATCACAAAGAGTTGTTCTTTCGCTCTTGTCATAGCAACATTCATGCGACGGTAATCTTTCAAGAAGCCAATATCGCCATCATCATTACTGCGTACCAGCGATACAATAATGTTTTCTTTTTCCTGCCCCTGGAAACTATCAATAGTGCTGATGCGCAAACCTGCAGGCAGTTGTTCTTTTGCTTTCATCACTTGTCCAGAGTATGGTGAAATAAAAGCAGTATCTATCGGATCAAGTTGCTCCTGTTCCAATAATTGACGTACAATATTTAACTCGCCTTTGTTTTGTAAACTCACGCCATCGGGTCCGTGCATTTCGTTATAACCAGAACCTGCTGTGTCAATAAATGTTAAATGAACACCGGTGTTTTGCAAATGCTCAGCCGTATGCAACAGATCTTTATAAAAATAACTGCTGCTGAAACCTGCAATGGCTTTTCGCATACGGTATTGAATATTCAGCAGGGAAACTGCTGCTGTTTTTTCAATGGCTGCTTCTAAAACAGATCGATTGAAACCTAATATAGCTGCCTCATTACTCAACACAGTGGGAGGTAGCTGCCAATGATCACCAGCCAGTACGATCTTTTCTGCCATCGGGAAAATACACCAGGCCAATGGTTCAATACATTGTCCTGCTTCATCGATCACCAGCGTGTGAAATGATTGTTTCAGATCAGCATCATACAAACCAATAGGGGTTCCTGCAATTACCTGTGCTTCTGCAAATAATTTTTCTTCGTTATAATGCTGCAGCTTTTTTATTTCAGTACGGATATTTTTTACTTCTTTAAACAGCAAGCTTCGTTGTTCACGTTCAGCCTTTCCAAAACTGCGTTTGTATTTCAGTGCCATCTTCCTGAATTCTTCTGCACGAATCTTTAATTGCTTGATCTCTTTTAATGCACTGCTGTTATTGAGTTTTCCTTCGGGTGTATGTTTGTAGATCAATTCATCTACTTTACTTGTATTACCTACACGTAACAGGTTAATGCCTTGCTGCAATAATCCTTTTGCTAAATGATCAACAGCTGTATTGCTGGGTGCTGATACCAAAACTTTTTCGCCTTGCTGCACCAGTTGTACGATAGCTTCAATGAGTGTTGTTGTTTTGCCCGTGCCGGGAGGACCGTGTACAATGCAAAGCTGATTATTTGCGAGAATGTTTGCTATGGCCTGGTGCTGACTTTCATTCAACTTCTTATTCCTGAATTGAATGTTATTTGTTTGTTGCTGAATTGTTGAAGCAGTAAGGGTTGAAGTGTTATGCAGTTGTTCAAATAAACTGTAGAGCGGTTTGTTATTCTCCAAACCCTGCAACACTTTTTTCATGATACTCGTTGTGCGTGTGTCAGGTGCCAGTTTAATGCCTACACCGTTATCTTCTATCCAATCTGGAAAGTCAGGAGCGAACAAACGGAACTCGCCATTCTTTCCATCAAGATTTAATAAAACTCCCTTTACTGGTTCTTCACCTGAAATAAAACATTCAATTGCTGCACCATCTCTGAACATATTTGCTTCAGGTGGGAAGCTTAATTTAAAACTGATCTCAGGATAATCTGCATAGCCAAAGGTTCTGCGTGTTACAATAATTGGGTGTAACGCCAATCCTTCAGCTTTCAGTTGCTTTAGTGTATGCACTTGATCAAGCTGGTAACGGTTCGCTTGTTCTTTTTCTTCAAGATCAATACACTTTAATAATGTGGCTATTTGCGGATGCATAAAATCAATACGGATTTTTAGAAGGATTCATCCTTGTATCGTACATGTTCAGAATAACAACAGTATTGTTTTTGATTTTATAATACAACCTGTTATATTTTGTGATTAACAAACCTCTTACGTCTTTTATTTTTGAAGATGGGGCGCCAAGATAAGGCTGTTTTTTCAGTTGCTCTATGCGTCTGTCAATTTTTTCAAGGAAGGAAGATGCAATTTTATACGACCATTCTTTTACGAGATAAGCAAGTGTCTTACTCACTTTATTGGTAAAGCGTTTCTTGATAATTACTTCAAACGCCATTTATCCGTTACTTTTTTAAAGTCTTCGTGTGTGTGTGTGTCTTTTGTGTCATCTTCTTCTGCAAGTTCCTTTAAGGCGGCTAACTGTTCTTTACTTAGCTGATCGGTTATGTCTGCTGATGTTGGTTTGCCGTAAAAGACAAAATCTTCCTTTAATAAAGAGAGCAGCTCTTCATCATTGGTTCCTTCAATCAATGCCACTAACTCTTTTTTCAGATCATCTGTTTTCATTCGTCATCTTTCTTTTAAAGTTACAAACTATTATTTATCCGCAGTCCATGTTTCAAAACCTTTGAACCATGAACTGTTCCAATATTGATAACGGGGAATAATGTTTGCTTTCAAACGACGCACAAAATCAGTATAGTTTTTTTGGGCTGGTTGGCTCCATAAACTTTCACTTACTGCGGTCATGCGGGGAAACACCATATAATCAACCTTTGTACTCCACTCCATGTATTCTGTCCATACATTGGCTTGTCCGCCAAGAATTTTATGTGCCAATCCTTTTTGTTTGATAGATGCAGGAACAAGATCATAATTATACACAGCTTGTAACGGATTGTAACCATGGATCGCTAAACTGTCTTTCGGATCCTTGCTTTGAAAATGATCGAAGTAGTAAGGCTTGCCCGGTGTCATGATCACATTGAAACCCTTGCCTGCTGCTTCAATTGCTTTTGCATCGTTTGCCCAATTCATTACAATGGTAGATGTATCAAGTTTGCCTTCCATGATCTCATGCCAGCCAATTACTTTTTTCTTTTTTTCTTTCAGGTATTTGCTCACCTGTTCAATAAAATAAGTTTGCAGCGCTACTTCATCTTTCAGCTTATTGTCTTTGATGAATTGTTGTGTGGTTGCACTTTGCTTCCACCACATTTTACTACACTCATCGCCACCAACATGAATATAGGGCGATGGAAACAGATCAGCTATTTCATGAAACACCGTGCGCAAGAAAGTAAATGTTGCAGGGTTAGGTGCCAACACATTGTTTACACGGTTGTACATGCCCCATGTTGCTGCAACACCCCATTTGTTTGTAGGATCGGTACTGAATTCAGGATAGGCCGTAATAGTTGCACGACTATGCCCCGGTATATCAATTTCAGGAATGATGGTGATGCCCCGCACTGTTGCATACGCAATGATCTCTTTCACTTCAGCCTTTGTATAATAACCACCATAACGTTTATGTTCATAACGGGCAGGTGCATCTTTAAAATGACCAATGAGTGTTGAATCTCTCCACGAGCCAACACTATTCAGCTTTGGATACGAAAGTATTTCAATGCGCCATCCCTGATCATCAGTTAAATGCCAGTGAAACGTATTGAATTTATGAAAAGTGAGATAGTCAATATATTTCTTAATGTAATCTAACGGAAACATATGTCGCACTACATCTAAATGCATTCCTCGATAGGCAAAGCGTGGGTAATCTGTTATACGTCCTGCTGGTAAACTGATCTCCGTCGTTTTCTGCAAGGGCAATAATTGAAACAAGGTCTGCATGCCATTTATCACACCACGAACAGATCTTGCTTTGATCACAACCTGTTGTTGTTGAATAGTCAATTCATACATTTCTTCTTTTGTAATGACCGATGCATCGTATTGCAGAATAATAGCTGCTTTGTTTTTACCCATCTTAGCAGGCTGAAGGTTTGTTTGCAAGCCACATTGCTGCAGCAACTGCTGCTGCAGGTAATTTGCCTGGTCTTTAAATCTACTATCAAATTCAATTGAGGCATTTGTTTTTAATGCCACAACGCCTGAAGTGAATACTTCTGTTTTTACAGGCTTAGGAACAATGTTGTTCAACTGTTGGGCATCAGTATTCGTGGCAATAAAAAGAAACAGTAAACTAAAAACACGTAAACGAAATTGTTGCATGCGGTAAAGATAAGAACTCCTCTAAATGCAGTAAGCCACTATCTGTTAAAACAGAATAGCCGTTAACTCAACAGCAATAGCCAATAACTAAGTTTGGTGCTGTTATAGTTTTACCTGCGTAATAGTTTTACATCCGATATAGAAATAAAGTACGAATGCGTATTTTTTTCAGTTCAACCAAAAACTAAAACTATTTACAATGAAAGCAATTTATGGATCAGTTTTTTGCTTGCTGGTTACAATACAAATGCAGGCGCACACTATACAACCAGACACTTCCGGGAAAGGAAAGAGTAAAGGAAATATTGAATATGGCTGGAAGGTGGAAGCTGGTGAATCATTTTCAAGCATGTCAATCTCTGATGTTTCAGCACGCACAACACTTAGCCCGAAATTATCATTTCTTGGAGGCATATCATTTATAGCTGATGATTTTCGTGTTGGCCGTTTGGTCATTGCTGTACAATATAAAGAGGGAGGTTTAAAGGTTACAACAAAGGGTGTTGATGACGGAGTTATTTTGTTACGCTATCTGAATATCCCTGTGCAGTACCATTTTTATATCGGCCGGTCAAAACGTTTATTTGCCGGAGGCGGAGGATATGTTGCGCCGTTATTATCGCATAGCACAGAACAGATGAGTTTGAATTTTGAAAAGTATAAAAATCATGATGCAGGTGCAATGCTGACTGCGGGTTATCGCTTAACTCCCCGTATTCTTTTGGAAGGAGGAGTGCAAAGGGGTTTTGTAAATGTTGATGCACCAGAAGCACGACGTTCATCAAGAAATGGAATGGCTTTCCTGTTGCTGAGTTTTACAATGGGATCTTCAACTTCTGGTCATATGAAAAAGGCACAGCTAACCTGTCGTAAATCAACTGAAAAAGACTATTAATAGTGATAAATCATTTTTGCTGGTTTCTGGTTAATACAGGGCAGGATTCGTTCCTGCCTTTTCTTATTTGAGAATTGCGTAATTAACCCTGCAGATTGTCGTTATTCCACCTTTTATTCTTTGCAGAATGGCTTTATGTTTGATGCGGTTAAGCAAATCAATAAAACTACATCATCATGCAAAAGATCACTCCGTTTTTATGGTTCGATGGTAATGCCGTAGAAGCCATGGATTTTTATTTATCTGTGTTTAAAAACTCAAAAAAGACAGCGATCATGCCAGGCCCTGATGGTGCTGTAATGGGTGTCACGTTTGAACTGGAAGGGTTGGAATTCCAGGGGTTGAATGCCGGACCGATGTTCAGGTTCAATGAAGCTGTATCATTTTTTGTGAAGTCCGATACGCAGGAGGAGATCGATTATTATTGGGAAAAACTTACAGCCGATGGTGGAGAAGAAAGCATGTGTGGCTGGTTGAAAGATAAATTTGGTTTGAGCTGGCAGATCGTTCCACCAATTCTTGGTAAATTACTAGGCAATCCTGATCGGGAGAAAGCAAGCCGTGTAATGCAGGCCATGATGCAGATGAAGAAGATCATAATCGCCGATCTGGAAAAAGCATAATCACAGAAATTATTTATGGCAAAAGCGGCTGTTAAAAAATCATCACCTGCAAAAGAAGAAAAACTTACTGCAAAATTGTTTGTTGAGCGATTAAAAGCAATGCAGTCTGATATTGAATTGAAAAAGATTCAACGCTATTTTAAAAGCGAAGAAGGCGATTATGGTCATGGCAATCAGTTTATGGGTGTAAAAATGGGTGATCTCTTTAAACTGGCCATTTCATTTGCAGGCTTACCAGTTACTGAAATTGAAAAGTTGCTTGATAGTCCTGTTCATGAAGTAAGAGCAGGGGCTATCAGCATTATGGATAAAGAGTCACGCAGTAAAAAGATAACACCTGAACGTTTGAAATCTTTTTTTGAACTCTATATCCGCAAACACGACTGTGTGAATAATTGGGATCTGGTTGATCTTGGTTGTTTGTACATGACGGGCAGTTATCTTTTCGACAAACCAAGAAAGATTCTTTACAAATTAGTTCGTTCGAAAAATATGTGGGAACGACGCACAGCTATTTTAAGCACTTGTTATTTCATCAGGCAAAACGACCTGGATGATACGTATAAACTTGCAGAAGCATTACTAAAAGATAAAGAAGACCTTGTGCACAAAGCAGCAGGTTGGATGTTGCGTTTTGCAGGCGACAAAGACAAAAAACGATTGCTCAGCTTTCTTGATAAGCATGCGGCCAGTATGCCACGTGTGATGCTGCGTAATTCAATTGAGAAGATGAGTAAAAAAGAAAAAACACATTACATGGCGCTGAAGTAAAATTCAGTTGACCGTGTTTTTAAATCATGTAGATTTATCGCTATAAAACCATTCATCATGCCAACAAAAACCAACTGGCCGGAAGCCATTAAGCCATTATTAAAAAAATACAAAGGCAAACAACATCCGCTGGAGTATAAAAATACTTACCAGTTGGTAGTGATGGTGGTATTGTCTGCACAGGATTCTGACAGGAATATTAATAGTCTCGCACCAAAACTATTTGAAGCCTATCCTAACATGCAGGCTTTGGCTAAAGCAACAGAAGAAACCTTATTTCCTTTCATCAGTAAGGTTCGCAATTTTGGTAACAAAGCAAAATGGCTTATAGGCATTGCACAGCAAATAAAAAAGGATTCAGCCATTCCGGAAACATTGGATGAGTTGGTTAAACTGCCGGGTATTGGACGCAAATCTGCCTGCGTTATCCTGCGTGAAAGCGGTAAACCTGCTGAAGGTGTTATTGTTGATCTGCATGTTGTTCGTGTAGCACCAAGGCTTGGTATTGCAACCGGCACTGATCCCAAGAAAATAGAAAAAAACCAAATTTAATGGTAAAATTGTATGATTCCATGAAGAATTTTGTCGAAATATGGAATACTGTATAGTAAGAGAATAGAGAAGGAGTGGTCACTTATGAATTATCATTCCTTCTGGTATATTGTGTTAGTGGCCGTTAGTATGTTTCTGTTCTTGTATACTTACTATCAAAAAAAGAATCATCCCGTACTATTATTGTTGATAGCGGCTATTGGATTCGGATATATCATAGAAGGGATTATTTATAACATACTGCATAGCTACGTGTACTACCCACATTTATTACCTAATAATCCCACTTATGATAGTAACTTAGGGGCAATTGCTTCTAATGTTTTCGTTTTACCAGTTGTAGCCGTTTTTATAGTCTCATTCAAAAAAAGTAGGAGATGGATACTATTTTTATCTCTATTAATTATAGGGATAGAATGGGGCTTCTTAAAATTAGGTATTTACAAACATAATTGGTGGAGAATAGAGTTTACGTTTTTTGGACTACTTACTGTGTATTTTCCAATAATTAAATTACTAAATCGATGGTTGCAGGATAAACAAAGTGGAGTAAGACACTATATATTGTTATTTTTAATTATAAGTCCTATTCTAGGAACGTTCCATATCCTTCCCATCATGTTTTTCACGATTCG
>JAKFDY010000609.1:0-5246 GCA_036675885.1 Lacibacter sp.
TATCAGGGTACTTTTTTTTCCTGCATTAATGTTAGTACCTACGATCTCCGGCATTTGCTGGTAATCACTTTTACTGCCACGCCCTACTACAGTGATTTCGGGAAGGTTTTTCCCTTGAAACTTTGTGGTATCATCACCCGGCATTGGTTTAGTAGAATATTGCCCAAGGACTGTCACAGAGGCAAATAATAAGGGTACGTATAAAAATATCTTCATCATTGAGTTACGCTTTTAGGCGCAAAAATCAATAATGCACTAAAGAGTAAGCTTACATAATCGGGAAAGATATTGCCGAAAGCCGGAAAATCATTCATCCATAGCATACACAGCTTTCCTCAAGTGTATTTAAGCATTTGCTTAAATACTATTTCTTACCTTCGCTGCATGAATGAAAACAGTTGCATCAGGCTATTTGCAGACCAGGAGCAGATTAAGAACTGCAAGGACAAGCTAAAGACAGCACAGAAATCATTTGGAAGTCTTTCAAGCGTATTGGCTTTAGCTGGCAGTGAAGTAAGACTAAAGATTATTTATTTATTGGAAGAAGAAAAAGAATTATGCCCATGCGATCTTTCCGACATCTTAGGCATGACCATTCCGGCAGTATCACAACATCTTAGAAAACTAAAGGATGGCAATATTGTAGAAACAAGAAAGGAAGGACAGACCATTTACTACTCACTGGCACAAGAAAACCTCAAAATTTTAAAGCCCTTCTTCAAGCACATTAATCAGCAAACTCGAAAACTGGAAACTGTATGATAATTAAGTCAACAGGCACATTTACAGGAGCAGGTATTTTATCAGCTATAGCAGCTTCGCTTTGCTGCATTACACCTGTCATTGCTTTGCTTGCTGGTGGCAGTAGCATTGCTGCAAACTTTGCATGGATAGAACCGGCAAGACCTTACCTAATCGGCTTATCCATTGCTTTACTTGCCCTTGCCTGGTATCATTCATTAAGCAAAAAAGAAAGTAAAGCATGTAGTCCTGATGGAAGTTGTGCAGTAGAAAAAAAAAGTTTCCTTGCTTCCAGAACATTCCTCACCATCATTACAGTGGCAGCCATTGCACTGATTGCTTTCCCTTACTATGCGAAAGAATTTTACCCAAAGGCAGAGAAACAGAATGTCGTTGTTGTGGAAAGCAATAACATTCAATCAGCTTCTTTTCAAATCAAAGGTATGACCTGTGGCGGTTGTGAAGAGCATGTAAATAGCGAGTTGTCCAAAGTGACTGGTGTAATAGAAAGCCAAACATCTTATGCTAAAGGCACAAGCACCGTAAAATTTGATAAGTCAAAAGCATCTGTTGAGCAATTAAAAAAAGCCATTGCAAAAACTGGTTACGAAGTAACAAATTATCAACTTTCAAATAAATAAAACATGAGAACCATTTTAATAGCTATTGGAGCTTTCTTATTTATAGCAGTACAAGTTTGCGGCTGGGGTAGTTTTGAAGCAAAGGCTCAAACTTCGGTAATGGCAGTAACAAAGGAAGAACCCAAAACAATTAGGTTAAAAATCATAGGCATGACTTGTGCCGGTTGCTCCAATCATGTTGCAAAAACATTGAAAGAGCTTAATGGCGTTCTTGAACAAAAAGTAGAGTACCCAGGCGATTTAGCTACTGTAAAATATAATCCTGCAAAAACATCAGTGGATGCAATCATTAGGGCAATAGAAAACATCGGATACAAGGCTGCTATTGTAGCAGAAAAGACAGTGGCAAAACAAAGCTAAAAGAAGCTCCTACTTAAAAGATTATTTCATCCGTTAATACATATTTATGAGTTGTTGCAGCGTTGATACAGAAAAGAAATTTGACTTAATTATTATTGGTGGCGGTTCGGCAGCTTTCGCAGCAGCCATTCATGCTGACAGCATGAAAGTATCTACGTTGATGATTAACGGCGGTTTGCCTTTGGGCGGTACTTGTGTGAATGTAGGCTGTGTACCCTCTAAGTTTTTAATCAGAGCCGCCGAAAGTTTTTACCATGCTTCACACTCAAACTTTGATGGCGTAACCACAGGTAAGCCGACCATAAACTTTGCTGAAATCATCAAACAGAAAGCAGCATTGGTAAGCGACATGCAGCAGCATAAATATGTGGACTTACTGCCAGGCTTGTCTCATGCGAAGGTAATAGAAGGGAAAGCTAAGTTTGTAGAAAAGAACAGCGTAGAGGTAAATGGTGAATTATACGAAGGATATAAAATCATCATTGCAACAGGAGCAACTACTTTAATTCCACCAATCAACGGCATAGCTGATGTTCCTTATTTAACCAGCACCACACTATTTGAATTGGAGCAACAACCACAGTCGCTTATCATTTTGGGTGCAGGTTACATTGCTTTAGAAATTGCACAGGCTTATCAAAGGCTCGGCACTAAGGTGACTATACTGCAACGCTCTGAAAGCGTCCTTTCCAAAGAAGCAAAAGATGTTACAGACGAACTGCAAAAACACCTGACAGCCGAAGGAATTGCCATTCATACAGGAACTACAATCAACAAGGTTTGGAAGGAAGAGCAAAACATCAGCGTTTCTTTTACCAATTCAACAAATGAAACCCAAACAGTAACAGCTTCTCATTTGCTCGTTGCTACTGGCACAAAAGGCAATACCGAAGATTTAGGACTGGAAGCAACTGGCATTGAGACAACGAAAAGAGGATTGATTAAAGTAGATGAACTTCTGAGGACAAGTGTAGAAGATGTGTTTGCCATTGGCGATGCAACCACTAATCCGCCTTTTGTTTATACAGCCGCCTACGAAGGTGGCAAAGCCGTTACCAATGCTTTCAAATCCCATCACAAAAAGGCTGATTTCTCCGTTCTGCCCTGGGTTGTCTTTACAGACCCACAAGTTGCAGGTGTGGGCATGGATGAAAGAGAAGCGGAAGAAAAAGGCATTCCAAATCAGGTAACCGTATTTCAGCTAAATGACATTCCAAGAAGCATTGTGGCTTTGGACACGAGGGGCTTTATCAAATTAATAAGAAACCCTGAAAATGATTTGCTGCTCGGAGCAAGAATTGTAGCGCCGGAAGGTGGTGAATTGCTGATGCAGCTAAGCCTGATGATAAAATACCAAATACCAATTAAAGAAATCATAGGAATGTTTCATCCCTACCTTACGTTAAGTGAAGGCGTGAAATTAGCGGCAATGTCCTTTACAACAGACGTAAAGAAAATGAGTTGTTGTGCAAGTTAAAGTACCATTATTTTTAATTGCTGTGCATAGCCTAATCAAAATAATTTCTTACATCATCATTCTTTTAGGAATTGTTCATATCAGCTTTGCTTTTCCGCTTCAAACTAATACTGATACACTTTGGTTTGTCGGTGCAGGAATGGCAATCATCTTTGCGGGCTAGCTGAACCTTGTTGCGATTGATGGAGGTGGTTCAAAATTCACAAAATCAGTAGCAGTAATTGTAAATGCTTTTAACTGCACCTTATTTTGCTTTGCATTACCAATTCTCAACGAGCCACAAGTTTACGTAGGCATCACTATCTTTTTCATAACTACAGTGGCTTTCATCTTTGATTTAGTAAGAAGTACATATAACGAATGAAACTAAAGAAAACCATTCCTGCACTTCCGGTTAAGAACATAAAGCAGCATGTGAATACTATACAAGCAAGCTTGGTTTTACAATCCGGCATCAGGAAGAAACATTTGCTATTGCCGTTCGGGATGAAATTGAAATACATCTTTGGCAGGCTTGTGATAGGTCTTGGAAATGGAGAAGTATACTTTTATTCTTGAAGCCAATCCGGACAGGTGCAGAAACTTTCATTGCTGGTACAGCAAGTTGCCGGATACAAGTACAGGGCATCAATGAACTATACGAAGAATACAAAAAGCAAGGGGTGCTACACAGCCCGGATACCGTAGTTCAGGAACAATATTGGGGGCATAGAGAATTTCCGGCAGTGGACAATTACAGGAACTTACTCACCTTCTACGAAGTGATGTAACGATAAAAACATTTTTTCAAAAATAAAATTTGGCACTTTGAAAACCTATCGTAAATTTACGATATAAAGATTATGGGAGCAACTAAATCATACGAGTTCAGCGTAAAGGAAAACAAACTTGCAAAGATTGCAAAAGCATTAGCACACCCTGCAAGAATTGCTATTTTGAACCTATTGGCAAAACGTTCTGCTTGTGTGTGTGGAGACATAGTAGAAGAAATACCGCTTTCTCAAAGTACAGTTTCACAGCACCTAAAAGAATTAAAAGAGGCAGGATTAATAACCGGAGAAATAGAAAGGGCAAAAGTTTGTTATTGTATAGATGCTAAAGAATGGAAAGCAGCCCAGGCAGTATTAAATCAAATGTTTGAAACATACAAAGGTGGCAGCAATTGTTGCTAACCTTTTTTTTGCTTATCATCATCGTAATATTACAATAGACACAATTGCATTAAGTATATAAAATCAAATAACAATGAAACTATCTCAAATCAAACAACATTTAACCACCGCTGAAGCAGTAAACTTTGAACTTGAAAACGGGACACAAGTACCAGAGCATTTTCATGTAACCGAAGTAGGTGTAGTAACAAAGCACTTTATTGATTGTGGAGGTACAGTCAGGAATGAGAAGGTTGCAAACTTTCAACTATGGGATGCAAATGACTATGAACACCGGTTAAAGCCTCAAAAGCTATTAAATATAATTGCACTTTCTGAAAAGGTTTTAGGCATGGAAGACTTGGAAATAGAAGTAGAGTATCAATCAGAAACAATAGGCAAGTATGATTTAGAATTTAATGGTAAAAATTTTATACTTACCTCAAAACAAACAGCTTGTTTAGCACAGGACAAATGTGGTGTTGACCCACAAAAACAGAAAGTAAAATTAAGTTCATTAGCTGTTGCTAATGAAAGCTGTTGCACTCCAGGCGGTGGCTGTTGCTAAACCAACAAATCCCCATAATAGGGATTTTAAAACGTTCATAACCGCATACTGTTTATGATAATACTTGATGTAATGAAGCCTTCAGATTGGGAGGCTGTAAAAGAAATATATGAAGAGGGCATTGCTACCGGCAATGCCACTTTTCAACAATCTGCACCAACATGGGAAGAATGGAACAGCAGCCATTTACAACACAGCAGAATAGTAGCAAAAGAAGGAGATGAAGTTGTAGGCTGGGCAGCACTTAGCGGTATCAGGCAGGTGTTTATGCAGGTGTTGCAGAAGTAAGTGTTTATGTAAGTGAAAAG
>JAKFDY010000610.1:0-1935 GCA_036675885.1 Lacibacter sp.
AATTTGATCAGTTCCCTTACCACGCTACCGGGTAATTCTTCAAGAAAAGAAGTCCGGTCATCGGCCGGCAGTTCATTTAATAATTCTGCTGTTTTAAAGGGAGGCAGTTCTTTAATGATCTGTTTTTGAGTTGGCAGATCAAGGATCTTAAACACACTTGCCGCCCGGTGAACGCTCATATTGGCCAGCATCTGGCTTTCATAATCCGGGAATTCATACACCAGCTCGGCCACATCGCTGATGTTCTGGTTATTAAGAAATTCCTGTATCTCCAGCTTGTCTTCACGTATCATCAGAGCTTCAAACTGCTCTTTTAATGATACTTCCTGTTCCAGTTCAAGACTCATAATTCAACTGTTTTTAAATAAGTGTTGCTGTTGATTTCTGCATTTTGGCTAAAGTTAGTTTCTTTGATTGAAAGACCACTTCAAGCCACAAAAAGTTCATCATGCGTTTATCCTGTTTGTTTATTGCTGATACAGAAGAAAAAGGCCGGGCTGTGTTTACAAATGAGCCGATTGCTGCGGGCACCATCATTGAATCGTCGCCCGTAATAGTCATGAGTACCGGTGAACGAAAACTGCTTGATCAAACACTGTTACACGATTATATTTTTGAATGGGGGCCCAAACACGATGAATGTGCA
The DNA here is from genome assembly GCA_036675885.1 of Lacibacter sp. Classification (GTDB taxonomy): domain Bacteria; phylum Bacteroidota; class Bacteroidia; order Chitinophagales; family Chitinophagaceae; genus Lacibacter. Next base: position 647 of record JAKFDY010000610.1, read on the forward strand.
CTGGCGCTGGGCTGGATATCAGTTTACAACCATTCTTACCGCAGCAATGCAGAATATTTTATGGATTTCGACAGTAGTATGATGATGATCAAAACGGTGCATGAAATTACTGCCGGGGAAGAAATTACCATCAATTACAATGGCGAATGGAATGATGAGAAGAAAGTTTGGTTTGATGTAAAGGACTGAAACAGCCTGATATCGTAGTTTTACGATGTTTAATTTAAAAAATAGTTTGTCATTTTATTGCTTTCCTCCTGTTGTCGAGTTACTTTTGCATTAACACCATCTTCCTGAAAAAAGCCCCCCTTTAATCTTCCTACCTACGGAAACCAGTTAACAATTTAAACTCTTCTATATGATTAGAAAGTTACTCTTGTTGCTGGTTGTAATTACAATCTTGCAAAATACATCTTACGGGCAGGGTGCAGCTTATTATGGAAATTGTTTCTATAATAGTACTAACGGCGAAATCGTCATTCGTCTTGCATTGAGTAATCCCACGGGCTCAAATCAGGGACAAATGAAATTTGCTGGAATGCGATTTGGTTTTCAATATAATCCAGAAGCTGTTCAGTTTGTCAGATACAAGAGTTATATGAATTTTGGCTCTCCGAATACGGGTCTTGATGACGCATCCTATCTTGACTTTATTGGTGCAGATTCTGGACCAACGCCAGATTATGAATCACCTTCAACTCGCACGGCTTCAATAACAGGCGTATCACAGACAAAAACAATGGAAAGACGGTATATCAACAGGTCCACTTCTCTTTGTGATAATGCAATGCCGATTAATGCTGGTGAATCAATGATTCTGTTAGATCTTGTATTTACTTTAGTAAATAATAATCCGGAATATTACAACCTTAATCAAGTTGATTATGGTTTTTTTTGGGGTAATAAGTTTATTGCTCAATTCTTTACAAAACAGGACGGTCATAATGGAGTTCTCGATGATATTTATAAAGAAATTGCAATACTTATTTTCAGGGAACAGGGTACTCAGAATCCTTATCAGCCCTTTGATGTGAGTAGTTGTACTAATGGTAATTTCGCTCCGGTTACAGTAAAGGCTGACGATATTGAATTTATTTATCCTCAACATGGTATATTAGCAGGTAAAGCTATTGATGCTAACGTACAAGATAAAGACAATCATGTGCTGGTACAATGGAAATCAGAATACAATCAATTAGTAGATTATTTTGAAGTGCAACGTAAAGAAGGATCTGGAGAATTTAAAACAATTGGTTTGGTAATGGGTAAAGAAGGTATTGAGAATATTC
>JAKFDY010000611.1:0-4410 GCA_036675885.1 Lacibacter sp.
ATAATTCGGTGCGTCACAAACAGGGCACTTCCTGAAAATCAATACAGATAAGGATTTCAGAAAACATTACAAATCCCGCCCTCACCGCAAAAAACCATGCAGACCGCATGGTTTTTTTGTTTTCATGCTATTTCCTTGTACCGTCTTTAACAAGCCCCCCATCTACCTAAAAAAATCTTAACTTACATCAAACCTAATTTTTAAGCGTATGCGCAATCCAGTTTACCTGATTCTTACAAGCGTAATCCTCACTCTCACTATTTTATCCGTATTGATCTACAATTTCAACTGTAAAGAACAATCTAATCAAAAGAAACGATTTTCAGGTCTTACCATAACCGGGAACGAAAAGGAAGAAGGTGGTTATAAACGCCGCTTGTATGAATGGAAAATGTTGCACGATCCTGCAACAGGTGAAATTCCAAGAGATATACACGAAAAAGAATCGGCTATTTTATCCGCTATTATTAAAAAGCAGCGATCTGCCAGCTTTCGCCAACAAATACAAAACACGTACACTGCTGCCGGACCTACACAAAATGGTGGCAGGACAAGGGCAGTTGCCTATGATATGCGGAATAATGGCGTGATGTTAGCTGCCGGAATATCCGGTGGAATTTTTCGGTCGACAGATGGTGGCGCAACCTGGGCTTTTAGTAATCCCGTAAATGATGTACGCATTGTTAGCTGTTTCGCACAAGACCCCAGACCCGGTTCTCAGGACACTTTGTATGCAGGAACCGGTGAATTGCTGGGCACCTCCCAAGCATATCCCAATGCATTTATACCAGGTTATGGTATTTATAAATCAACCGACAATGGAGTGACGTGGACAAAGCTATCCTCTACAATTTCAGGTACACACCGTGAGTCGTTTAATGATGTTTTTGATATGGTGTTTAATATTAAAGTTGCCCCTAATGGTAATATTTATGCCGCAACACTTAATTATATTCTTGTTTCCCAGGATGGAGGCAAAACCTGGGGGTACGTTTTGCGTGTTGCAGATTTAACTCAGGACATCGAAAACATGATTACAGATGTTGCCATTTCTAAGGACGGAACCCGTTTTTATGCCAGTTTCTCAGGGAGGAGCAATAGCAGGGATACTGCAGGGGTATGGGCTTCTACTAACGGCATCAGCGATTGGAAAAGAATCGCTGGCGGAAGTTTTGGTTCAGCAGATTCTGTTGCTGGTTGGAAAGCTTATAATTCTTCTTTAACTGGCGGTACAGGCTGGGGAAGAACAGTACTTTCGGTAGCTCCCAGCAACGCTAACATTTTATACGTAATGTATGAGAATTCATTGAGTGCAAGCTCAAATCAATCAGAAGCCGATTTGTTCAGAGCAGATCTTACCAACTTTTCATCAATAACATGGAGTAGTAACAGAAATACAAACCTTAAAGCCACCCAAAATGCAAGCACTACAAAATACATGGAAACGCAGGGGGGCTATAATATGTTGCTGGCGGTACATCCAACTAACCCTGATCTTGTTCTTGCCGGTGGCGTTAACCTTTTCCGGTCAACTGATGCTTTTGCTTCGCAGGGAACTTTTGTCGGCGGATTAGTATCAACTACTTATACAGATCCAAAGCAATTTAGTCATGTGGATTTTCATTCGTTTGCATTTGACCCTTCAAACGCCAACCGGTATGTTGTAGGAAATGATGGAGGATTACAGGTAACAAATGATATTACGGCTTCAAAAATCTCATGGGATAATTTAAATAATCAATATCAAACTTTTCAATACTACCATGTTGCCATAGATCCCACAGCAGGTTCACTGATATTTTCAGGTGGAGCTCAGGATAACTCAACTTCCTATCGAGATTCGAAAGCTCTGTTAGGACCAGCTTTAGCAGATCCCAATGATCATTATGTTGGTATTCTTGGAGGTGATGGAGGAATGACTGCTCTCTCAGCAAGTACTGCCACCCAACAATTTTTATATGCATCGGCACAAAATGGAACCATGGCAAGGTTTGATCTTGGAGGACCTACTCCAGATGCTCAGATAGATCCCAGTGGCGCCCCCGAAGGCGAATTTGTGACTTACTATCATCTCGATCCTGACAATACGGAGATAATGTATTATGCCAGCAATGACAGTTTGTGGCGAACAACCAGTGCATCAACCGTAACACCAACCACAGGTTGGACAGAAATGACAGGTACAGCTGCAACCTTAACCGGAAGTATTTTTGCCCTTGCCACTTCCCGTGGCACATACAACAACTCAAACAGCTACCTGTTTATCGGCACAAGTAATGCAAAAATATACCGCATTCAGGATCCAAAAAATGCAGCGGCATCAGCAACTCCCGTAAACATCACACCTTCCGGTATAACAGCAAACTCACTTGTTCGTGAAATTGCAGTTAATCCCCGTAATCCTGATACAGTATTGGCCGTAATTTCAAATTATAATGCTGTGAGTGCTTTCTGGACAGGAAACGCACTATCGGCTTCCCCAACATGGCAGGCAGTTGAGGGTACAACAATTAACTTAACATCTTTCAGATCCTGTGCCATCGTTGCCACCACAACAGGTGTTGAATATTACGTTGGCACTTCCATTGGTTTATTCAGCACAACAACAATTAATGGAAATTCAACCAACTGGCAGCTTGAAGGACCGGCTATGATGCAGGGTGCTATTGTAAATGATCTTGTTTTACGTACTGCCGACAATACGCTGCTTGTAGGCACACATGGTAACGGCATGTTTTATACCGTTATCGGCAATGTACCAACCTCTGTTCCTGATGTTGTGGTGAATGATAAACGTTTTATTAATGCAGTATTCCCAACCATTACTCAGGGTGATATTAATTTCCGGACAGGTGGAGCAACAGGCATAAAGACCATCCATATACGTGTAACGAATTTAAGCGGACAGGTATTGATGCAACGAACTCAGGCTTACCAAAATGGAACAGTACCACTTGGGCCAATATCAACAGGCAGTTATCTGCTTGAGATCATTAGTGATAACCGCAGGTGTAAACATATACAACAATTTGTGAAAACGAATTAACGCTTGTGTAATGCAGTTGTGTACAGCATCAACTTGCTAAACAAAAAAGATGAAAATATTTTTAACAGGTTTGCTTTTTATTTGTTGCACATCTTTTCTGCAAACAGGGAAATACCCTGTTGTGAAATTGTATGCCTACCAACAAAAAGTAAGTGGAGGTGCTAATTTTTCTTCGAAAGAAAAAGGAAGAGCAAAACTGCAGCAATATGTTTACCTGCTTGTACGAAATGGCAGAAGTATTACTGTTAATGATGTGTGGGTCGATGGACGCAGCGTAACATTTAAAACAGAAGAAGTGAAGGCACCGGTTACGATGGAGAAATCGATCAAACTCGGAAATACTTCTGAAATGGAAACACTTGTTCCCGAAACAACTCATACGGTATTGCAGATCGTTTTTACAAATGAAGCAGCATCCGCAAAAACCGCTTCACCGGCACGTTATAAAAAATATCCATTGCTGCTCCAATACAGTGAAAGCGGCAAAATATATTTTCTGGGTGCAAAAAGCCGGACAATATTGGATCCGAAAGTAAATCAATAGAAGCTTATACTTAATTCAGGCAAAAAGCTGTTATGTAAATAGTTTGCGTAACAGCTTTTTTCTATTTTTACAGTAACAATCTATTATCACATGAAAACAAAACTCTCAATTGCAGCTATTCTCTTCATTATTATACTGTCGGGCTGCAAGAAGCTAGGTGTCAATTTCGCTATTAATCACCAGGCTAATTTCCGTGTAGAAGCTGCTTCACCTTTAAACCTTCCGTTTGAAGTGGGTACACCAGATGTTACCACCAACTCGTCACAACAATTCGACAACAACAACACGGCTGCAAATCTTATCAAAGAAATTAAACTGGAAGAGTTGAAGTTGACAATCACGAACCCAACCAGCAAAACATTCAGCTTTCTTAAATCAATTCATATTTATATTTCCACAAACAGCAGCGATGAGATTGAGCTTGCAAGCCTTGAGAATATTGCATCAACAGCGCAAACTATTTCGCTCAACTGCACTACACAAAACTTAGACAAGTATGTAAAAGCAAGCAGTTATAAACTTCGCACAAGTGTGGTTACAAAAGAAACACTGACACAGGCAGTTGATTTTCGTTCCGATATAAAATTCAGAGTAAAGGCAAGCGTTTTATAATTGCTTCATGTGATGCTCCATGTGAGCCACATAATCACAAATGATCCAGCTAAGTGTTTTCATTTCCTGATTATCGTATTGAGGATCTACTTTGTAGTTTAATTTGTCTCCTGGTATTTGTTCAACCACATAAATGATCTGTTGATTGAGTGATTGCCATAACTGTAACAAATGCTCCAATGGAAGCTGCTGGTAGTTATTTACAAGC
>JAKFDY010000612.1:0-1817 GCA_036675885.1 Lacibacter sp.
CATATTGCAGTCGAGCAGTTGTTTGGTGAGTATATAATTGCGTGTTACCCGTTTCGTCAGTTCATCGGCAATGCCACTGATGGCTGCTGCAGGATTGTTGAGTTCATGTGCAATACCTGCAGCAAGATTGCCTAAGGCATCAATTTTTTCATGTTGCAGTTGTGTTGTGGCAAATGCTTTTGCCCTTTCTGTCATGTAGCCAATAAGACGTTGAATTAAATCAGGATTGAGTTGCTCGAGGTCGTGAAAATGATCTTTGTGTAAACGTAACATCTTCACTTCACCTAGGGCATAGGAATAGCCGGGAATCGTTTTCATTCTTGAATAAGGGAGTAGCCCACCCACACCTCCTGACACATTATTGTTTTCAAATGTGAAATAATACACCTGCCTTCCGTTGATGTACATGTAAAAGGTTACTTTGCCTTGCAATGAAATCCACATTACATCGGCAGGTTCACCATATTTAACAATCAAGTCTCCATCCGGGTATTCTACATAATCTGATCGATCGATAATCCACTGGAGATGTTCGTCGGGCAGATCACTAAAAGCAATAACTTTTTTCAGGTCTTGAATGGTTGGTTGCATGCCGAATTTGCTTTATCGTTTACGTTGAAGGATGTGGAAATGTAACAGGTGTTAATCAGAGAAAGAAGTTACTTAAATATACAACAGTATTTCACACAACACAAACGCCACTGCATTGCAGTGGCGTTTGTGGACTTCTTCTTTTCTTTTTATTTGCTGTACACAGCTTTTGTAGTAGACTCGCCCCGAGGTGAAGAGGATTGTGTAACAACTGAAAGCAAACCTTCTTTTGTAAGCGTCCATGTTTCAACTGATTTAATTTCCATACTCTGACCGTCTCTTTCAAATGTTGTTGTACTGTTGATGGTAAGTGTCGCTTCATCATCCGACCATTTGGCTGTTGATTTTCTTTTTGATCCACCAAAACCTTCTGATTCGGTCACCTTGCCATCGTAGCTTAGAGTAAACGTAGTAGTAACAGGGTCGCCGCCATTAAAACCGGGAGTTGTTCTTGTGATAGTAATGTCATTAGCTTTCTGCTCTGCTTTAAGCGAACGTGCAACACGGCCCCCGAAATCTCCTAATTCACTTTTTGATTCATCTAATTTCCAATCACCGGAAAAATTTGCCCGTTGATCAACTGCAGTAAAAGAAAAAAGCAAAAGACAAGGGATCAGTAATGCATAAAAGATGTTGCTGAGAAAAACCTTTTTCATAATAAATAGTTTTAGGTACTAAATATAAACATAAACAGATGCCGTTGTTGATCAACCGGCAACCGTTCAAATAAATTTTACCTCATCACATCAACACCTTGTTCAACGAACGGGAGCTTGGGGGCATTATACTGTTGTTTAAAATTCTTCACTGTTATCTATTGGTAGTTTTTACATCTAAACTTAAATATTTTACCTATCGGTGCAGAATTCTGCACAATCGCCCAATTGTTATTTATTTTTTTTAAAAACTTAAAACTGTTTGCTGGTATGAAAAAGAAAATGATTTTTTCCCTGGCCATGCTATGCGCCATGGGGCTTTTTTCCTGTACAAAAAGTATGCGTCATTCTGAAAATGCTAATCTTAATGAATTAGTAGCTGAAACAGCATCTGCTGATATGCATTTGTCTGGCAGTACTTTTTTTGATCCCACTGGTCTTATTTCAGCAAGCCAGCACGGAGTATTAGACACTATTCAAAAAGGATTTCGATTTACAGAAGGGCCTGCAGTTGATAAAGATGGAAATGTATTTTTCACTGATCAGCCCAATGATAAAATTTATAAGTGG
>JAKFDY010000613.1:0-19767 GCA_036675885.1 Lacibacter sp.
CGCTTCTTTATGTAATGTTGGTTTGGCATCTTTCGGATTCTTCATCCGTTCGAATGCCAATTGCAGGTGACCGGTAGTAGTACCTGTTGCAGTTTTCAACTGCAACTCTATTTGTTTTTTAAGATCACTCAATGCTTTTTGCAGAACAGCACGAACAAGAAATGAATTATTCTCATCAACAGATGATGCAAGCAAATAAGTTAATAATATCTGTTCTGTTTGTTGCTGAATCAATCCCTCCATGCCTGGCCTGCGTGGTGCTTTCAATGTTTTATCGATCAGTGTCTGGATCATTTCAGAAACACCCAAACCTCCATTTATTTCCTGTTGTACCATTCGGCTTAAACGTTCGCTGTTGAATAAAAAAGACAATGGAAGATCAGCTCCTGTTTCTGCAGGTGATAATTGATCGAATGATAAACCTGTACGCTTGCGGAATAATTCTCTTGAACTGCCATAGCCCGATGGCCGTGGTGGTATCAATGCAGCAATACGATCAGGTATCATCAACACTTTCGGATCGATACAATCAATAATTGTATTCAGTGCTTTTCGTTGTTCTTCTTTCGGCAACATTTTAGTGATGAGTTGTCCATCGCCACGCAATGCATAATTATAATACATGCCGCCCACAAGTTTTGTTGCTGCTTCAATTTGATAGCGATGATAAAAATACACCGGCACCAGTGCATCTTCCAACATCGCCATCGGCATACCAGGCACAATATTTTTTTCACCAAATTGTTGCAAGGCTTTGCTGCGCACTTTCATCACTTCTTTTAATTCTTCAGCAGCATTTGCACCATTGTCCCAAAGATGTGCCTGCGGATGTAATCCACCGGGTGCACGTGCATCTCTATCACTGATGAATTGCAACCCTTTTTTATTTGCCTCCGTAATAATATTATTCAATGCAGTTTTTTCATTGGTGCCTGCAGGGAAATCCTGGTAGCCCCATGTAACAGCCACTTTATCCCAATCACCAATTTTATCATCATACACACTGGAGAAATCCATTTCGCCATTTGCATTTACACGAATAGTTGGATGCGGATAATCCATGACGCTTGCACGGTTGCTTACACTGGCTGCATAGTTGTGCATCAATCCAATGGTATGACCAATTTCATGTGCTGATAACTGACGCAATCTTGCCAATGCTGCCTGCAACATTTTATCATTTGCAGGAATGCCTGTTTCGTAAGGCGATAACAAACCGGAGAAGATGAGATAATCCTGCCGCACACGCAATGAACCAAGTGATACCTGTCCTTTAATGATCTCGCCGGTGCGTGGATCAACAACGGAAGCTCCATAACTCCAGCCACGTGTTGAGCGATGCACCCAGTTGATCATGTTGTAACGGATATCCATCGGGTCGGCGCTATCCGGCAAAATTCTCACATCAAATGCATTGGTATAACCTGCTGCTTCAAAAGCCTGGTTCCACCATTTGCCGCCATCGAGTAATGCTGAACGGATTGGTTCAGGAGTGCCATTATCTAAATAATAAATGATCGGCTTAACTGCTTCGCTTGTTGCAGCAGATGGGTTTTTCTTATTCAACCGATGACGGATGATGTATTGTTTTTCGATGGGGTCACTAACGGGTGAAGCATAATCGTAAAACGAAACGGGTATAAAGCTGCTGCGTGGATCAAATAATCTTGGCTTGTAATTATTATCGGGTAACTGCACGAGTGAATGATGAATACGCAACGTAATAGCTTCTGTTGATGGAGCAACTGATTGCACAAAATTGCCCACTTCACCATCGCTGTTTGTATAAGTAACGGTTACTTCCAGTTCTGAATTAAGTGGAAAGTTTTTGGTGCGTGCAAGATACATGGCACTGCGTGTTTTATCCAGCACATAATTTCCCTGCCGCATTCTGCGGATGGTATTGCTTACTTTCATTGCATCACGCATGAGAAAATCAGTTGCGTCAACAAGGAATTTACCATTGCTTTCTGCTTCGGTTGTAAAACCCCACACTGTTGTTTGAGCGAACGCCTGTTCCACTGCACGTTTCTCTGCCGCATCATTCGATAATGCACGGTAACTGTAATTGGGTTGAATGAGTAATATCTTTCGCCCAACTTTGTTGAACTTCACCACACGGTCTTCGCCCAACAAACCACGATCGAGACCAATGTCATTTGATCCTAAACCTGCAGGCAGCGAAACAACGTATAAAAATTCTGTATCTAACTTATCTACTTCCAGCCAAACCTTGCCTGTGTTTTCGTCCCAGTAAAAATTAAGGTAGCCTTCATACTTTTTCAGACCGTTTGTCTTTTCTTCAATAGTGGGGAGTTTTTGTGCTATTGTAAAAAGTGGTAACAGCAACAATACTAAAACTGATTTTTTCATGTGCACCTTTGTTATTTTATTTTGGCCACATAGTATTCGCTATAACAAATATTCATTACCGATAAATAAAAATGAATATTTGTTATGGCTCATTTCATATGCAGTTGATTGATGCATACAAGTTACGGGATGCGGTTGATTGGCAAAAAGGAATGTGATTAATGGTCACGCCACGTCGGACGCCCTCGTCTGACGGAATTAGAATTACCGATGATTAGAATAAAGGGAAAATCAAGATTGTACTTCGTCTTTCTTCTGCATCTTCCACCAGCGCCAGCCAATAAAACCAATGATGAGTAAAGGAGTGCTCATGAGATAAATGATTGCACCGTTCAACGCTTTCGCTGGTTTTTCACCAAGCTGTGAAGCAGTTTTTGTACAGATCGAACATTGCGCTTCTCCATCAATCCCTGCAAACAGCAATGCAACGGCTAAAAAAACAAGCATCAATCCCCACTTTTTCATGTTCAAAGTTTGAATTGCAAAGTTAAGGGAAGAACAAGTAGGAAGAATAAGCAATTGGCAACGGTCAATAGGCAAGCTGCGTGTTTTTGCCAATTGCTTATTGTCAATTGTCTGTTGCTCATTGAACTAACTCCCCATCCACTCCTTAAATGCTGCTGCACTTTCCTGGCTTACGATCACTTCTTCAGGGGCAGCCGGCTGCAGTTCAAGCTCCAGTTTACTTTTGGGATAAGATTTTATTTTTTGAATGGCCGATACATTCACTAAATATTTCCTGTTTACCCGGTAAAAAACGGAAGGATCAGTTTCCTTTTCAAGATCGGCCAGCGATTGATCGAGGATGAATTTCTGGCTGCGGTTATCAACCATGCACACCAGTTTATGAGTGGCATAGAAATAAGCAATGTCTTCTGCTTTGATGCTGATATAATCACTGCCACGCTTCACCAAAAAACGTTTCTTGAATTCTGTAGTTTGTTTTTGTTGCGATTGCAACAACTGCTGCAGGTTTTGAGCGAAATACGTTTTCAGCGATTCATACTTATTCAATGCCTGTTTCAGTTTTTCATCACTAACAGGTTTTAATAAATAGTCGATGCCGTTATGTTCAAATGCTTCCTGCCAGTATTCATCATAAGCCGTGCAAAAAATAATGGGGCAAGTGATCTTTACCTGATCTAACAGTTGAAACGAAAGTCCATCAGATAATTCAATATCCATAAACAACAGATCGGGCATTGGGTGAGTTGAAAACCATTCAGCAGCAGCTACGTTGCTTCCCAGCACCGCTTCAATCGCAAAATCCTGGTTTGCTTTCAGCAAAGCTTTCTTTAATTTTTCTGCTGCCGGTTTTTCATCTTCAATAATTACAATGCGCATATGAGTCAATTTTTCAAGTCTCAAACAAGGTATGCCATACTTATAGATCAGGCTTGGAGCGAATCATTATATTAATAAGTATGGCATACCTAACAATCAATCAATTTTCAAAATCGGCAAACAAACAGTAAACGCATCGTCAGATCTTTCAATACGAATGGATCTGCCTGTGCTGAGCCGGTATCGTTCTTCGAGGTTTTGCAAACCAATACGTGAAGATGGTTTACGCAGTTTTTTTTCTTTTAGTTTATTCCGCATCTGCAATTCATTCTCCACAAATACAAGTTGTATCTGCAAGGGCGATGTTTCCGAAAATTCGTTATGCTTCACCGAATTCTCTAACAGCACCTGTAATGAAATAGGCGGAATTAAATATTGGTCCCATAATGTTTCATCAATCTTTGTTTCCAGTTGCAACGCATCTTCAAACCTTATCTTTAACAACGAAAAATAATCCTGCATAAACAGTATTTCTTCACGCAGTAATACAAGATCCTTTGCTTTGTTCTGCAAAATATACCGGTACACATCGGCCATATGATCGTTAAACAGTTTGGCTTTCTCCGGTTTTTCTTCAATCAAATGCGAAAGAGTATTGAGCGAATTAAAAATAAAATGCGGATCGATCTGATTCTTTAATGCTTCCAGTTCAGCTTCTGCTTTTGCACGTTCCAGTTGTTCCTGTTGCAGTTTATCGTTTGCCACATCCCTCACCAAAAAAACTGTTTCATACAAATTCACTAAAAAGAAAACGGCAATTAAAATAATGATGGATGATAAACGCACCACGCTCCAATCAACCACCCCATTCATGAATATCTTGTACCAACCTACCAGCATCAACACACTTACCGGCACCACGTAAAACGGAATCGTAATGATGAAGGCTACTATTTTCTTCAACGGTTTATTCAACCAATCAAAATAAGAACGCAAGGTGAACTGAAGAAACCGCACTCCTTCATAAATAACAAAGGCAATAGAAATGGTGTAGAGATAGCTGAGCTTGATTTCCCAGTTGCTGAATTGTTCATGCGGCACCATCTGAGTGATCAAAGGAATCGCAATACCAAACAATGGCACCAGCACCAACCGGATACCGATATCATTGATCTTGTCTTTGGGGCCAAACAATTTCGTCTTTATGTTTTGTGCGTTTGTCGGCATCAGTTCCGGTTTCGTTCGTTTGCAGCTTGCGCATGTAAAGTTTGTAAAATAGATTCGAATACAAACAAATTTTTCAACCCAAAAATCAACTGTATGGACATGAATTCAATTAACTGGTTTGCTGTATTGGTAGCCGGTATTTCCGCTTTTGTATTAGGCGGTGTTTGGTACTCACCTTTGTTATTTGGTAAAGCATGGATGAGTGAAAACAATCTCACCGAAGAGGATGTAAAGAAAGGCAACGCTGCAAAAATTTATGGTTGGGCATTTGCGCTGTCACTCGTCATGGCTGCCAACCTTGCTATGTTCCTTGCCGATACGCCGGCTGAATGTACCGGTAACTGTGCACAAAAAACGGATATTACCTGGGGAACTATTGCAGGTTTTCTCGCAGGCATCTGGGGCTTTGCTGCAATTGCCATTGCTGCTTTGTTTGAACAGAAAACGGCACGTTATATTTTTATTAATGGCGGTTACGCTTTACTGGCACTTACACTGATGGGCGCAATCATTGGTGTGTGGCGGTAAAATGATTGCATTAACCATTACCTTGTTATCAAAACCTTATCCCCATGAAGTATCTGCTTTTTCTTTTCGCCTCCTTCACAACAATTCAGCTTGCTGCACAAAAACCCTGCAGCGCTCCTGCCTACCGCCAGTTCGATTTCTGGATCGGTGAATGGGATGTGTATGGGAAGACGGGCGCCAAAGCCGGTGACAGCAAGATTAGTTTGATACTCGACAGTTGTATTATCCTTGAGGAATGGACAAGTGCCGGTTCAAACCAGGGTGTACGTTATGCCGGTAAAAGTTTTAATACATGGAACAGGAATACAAAACAATGGCAGCAAACATGGGTTGATAATACAGGCGGCAGCACAGAATATCTTGAAGGGAAATATGATGATCAGAAAATTATCTTTCAAACAAAGCCATTTTCTTTTTCAAAAGATACGATTGCAGTAAGAAAGTTAACCTTCTTCAATCTGACACCTGATAAAGTGCGACAGTTTGCAGAAATTACAAAAGATAACGGTGTTACCTGGCAAACAGAATACGATCTTGAATACCGACGCAAAAAAGGATGAACGGAGAAAATTACACTGCTCAATTTCGGAACTTTAAGAAAAACCTTTATCATGAACCGTAAATCATTTTTGCAGAACGTAACTGTTGGCAGCGGCATTATCGCTATCCCATCCATCATACTTGCACAGGAAACAAAACCAATGCAAAAGGCAAAGGTTGATCCGTTACCTGCTGAAAAAGTAAAAGACTTTGTAAGTGCCGGTCATAATAACCTTGATAAAGTAAAACAGTTGCTGACAGAATTCCCAACGCTCATTTACGCCACATGGGATCTGGGTGGTGGCGATTTTGAAACAGGGCTGGAAGGTGCCGGGCATGTAGGCAATAAAGAGATTGCAAATTACCTGATTGAAAAAGGAGCACGAACCAATTTGTTTGTGTTGACGATGTTGGGTAAAACGCAAATTGTAAAAGCCTATATCGAAACCTGGCCATCGTACCTTTATGCAAGAGGCCCACATGGTCTTACTTTATTGCACCATGCAAACCGTGGAGGCGAAGAAGCAAAAGAGCTGGTGGAATATTTGCAAAGCAAAGGATTGAAAGAAACAAAAGCTCCATTATAAACCTTAAAACTTACATCATGGATAACGCAATCAGCTGGTTTGAAATACCGGCAACCGATATTGACCGTGCACAAAAATTTTATGAAGCTGTATTTAATATACAAATGCAGGCACTCGATTTCCAGAATATAAAAATGCGGATGTTTCCGCTTGATGATCCTATGAAAGGAATTGGCGGAACGCTGGTGCAGGCAAGTGATGCTTTTTACAAACCTTCTGCTACCGCTGGTCCACTGATTTATCTCAATGGCAATCCCGATGTACAGATCTTTCTTGATCGTATTGAAAAAGCAGGTGGTAAAATACTTGTTCCAAAAACAGTGATCTCCGATGAGTATGGCGACATGGCGGTTTTCTTAGATACCGAAGGCAACCGCATTGCTTTACATAACGTCCCTGAAAAATACAGGAAATAATAAAATATGAAAAAGAGCAGCATTGCTTTCTTACTGCTATTTACCGTTTGCAGTTTTGTATCTGACACCGTTTCGTTGAACGGATCAGTAAAATCGTTTCATTGGTTACAGGGTTCGTGGCAAATGCAAACAAAGAGGGGTATCATCACTGAAAAATGGATCGTTGCCAACGACAGTACACTTTTAGGAAAAAGCATCATAGTAAAAACCGATGGAACTGAAATTGAGTTGGAAAAAATTCAACTGGCATTTCGTAACGGCAGCTATTATTATATCCCAACGGTAAAAAATCAGAACGGAGAGCAGCCTGTAAAGTTTAAGATCACTTCGCATAGCGAAACTGGTTTTGTGGCTGAAAATCCGCAGCATGATTTTCCAAAGCGCATCAGTTATACATTGGTGAACAAAGATTCTATTTATGCAGTGATCGATGGTGGTGCTGCAACACCTGTAAAAAAATCAGACTTTTATTATTCACGTAAAAAAGATTGATCATGTCTTCGTTCGACTGGAGCAGGTTTACCGTTCGCATCAACATTAAAAGCAATTCAATTGAACAACTCTATCGTGCATGGGCCACAAGAGGCGGTATTGAATATTGGTTTTTGCGGATGAGTGAATACAGCCAGCCTGATGGTTCATTAAGAGGTGACGATGAACCTGTTCACAAAGGTGATACTTACCGCTGGCGCTGGTTTGGTTATAACGATGAAGTAACTGAAACGGGAGAAATACTTGATTGCAACGGAACCGATTTTTTCAAATTCCGTTTTGGTGAAGCTGGCAACTGCAGTGTACGCATTTATCCTGAACAGGATGAACTGATCGTCGAGTTGTTGCAGGATAATATACCCACCGATGAAAAAGCAAAAGAGATGTGGCATATCGGTTGCAAAACCGGCTGGACATTTTATCTCGCCAATATGAAATCGATGTTTGAAGGTGGTATTGATCTGCGGAATAAAAATGAAAACATTCAAAATGTAGTAAGCGCATAAATCAAGCACATGGCATACGACGAAAAACTGGCCGACCGCACGAGAGAGCTGATCGCTCTCACTCAAAAAAATGTGGAAGAAAAGAAAATGTTTGGTGGACTTTGTTTTATGGTAAACGATAAAATGTGTATTGGTGTAGAAAAGGAACGGTTGATGGTGAGGATCGATCCGGAGCGTTATGATGAAGCAATGCAAAAAGAAGGTTGTGCACCCATGGATTTCACAGGAAAAGTGATGAAGGGATTTGTTTTTGTAGATGCTGATGCAGTTACTACAAAAAAGAAACTGGAGTACTGGGTAACACTCGCACTTGAATACAATAAGATCGCCAAAGTATCAAAGAAGAAAAAATGAAGTACCAACAGCAGGAAGCATGTAATATACTTGAACGCACACCACTTGTTTTAAGATCATTGCTTGCAGGGTTACCCAATGATCTCATCATGAACAATGAAGGCCCGGATACCTTTTCACCTTATGATGTGGTGGGTCATTTAATTCATGGTGAAAAAACTGATTGGGTAGTAAGGGCAAAGATCATTTTGGAGCATGGAGTAAATAAACCTTTCGATCCATACGACCGTTTTGCACAGTATGAAGAAAGCAAAGGCAAAACTTTAGAGCAATTGCTGGATGAGTTTGAAAAGATCAGGAAAGAAAATACAAACTGGCTTCAGTCAATTCAATTAACGGAAGATGACCTTGAGCGAAAAGGAATGCACCCGGTGTTGGGAGAAGTAACCTTACGGAATCTTTTATCTACCTGGGTAGTGCACGATCTTACACATATTGCACAGATCACAAGAGTGATGGCGAAACAATATAAAGAAGAGATGGGGCCTTGGCCGCAGTTTTTCAGGATACTCCAGTTCTGATTTAAAACCGGAAAACGGTTTTTTATGCTTCTGTGCGAAAACGCAGGGCCAGCTCAAGACCATTTTCAGCAGTGGTAATGGCAACGGAGCCTCCAAGTATAGCAGCCATGGGCATGAGCTGTTCCATTTTACGGAAGATGTCTGCATTATAACAACGGCCATTTTCATTTACCTGGAGAAAAACCTGCTCCTGGTATTCGTAAGCTGAAATGCGGATGCAGTCACTTTCGGTTTGGGCAACTGCTGTTTGTAATAAGTTACTTAGTACGGTGGCAAGCAGGTCCTCGTCTGCTGAAACCTGGAGATCGGGGGCAATATCGTTTACAAAAAAACTGTGCCTGCTGACAGCAGTGGGCAAAATTGATTGGGCCACATGGCCAACGAGTTGTTTAAGGGCGAACTGATTTTTCATATATAAGTTTTAAGGACAAGAAAAACTGTTACTGATCAAACACGGGTTACAGATTCAATTGTTTTTAGCAGGAACAGGATAGTTTTCAAGAGTATGGATTAAAAACGGGGCCCTCTATATCAATCATCATGAACTTTCATCAATGGGTAGTCGGGTACGGATCAAACATCGGTTTTCATACAATTGGATTTTGGGTTGGTTTTCATAAGGTTTGGTTTCAGAGATAAGTTTTTCAAGGGTACGGATTAAACATTGGTTTTACATACAATTGGATTTCGAATGATGGTTCCGGTGTTCAGTTCTTTATGTGGATACGGATTGTTGGTTTATCATTTGGATATTGCTTCATTATAATTGACAATACAAAGTAACAACTGCTGAAAGCCCTGAAAAATAGTACATGAGCCCATTAAACCGTACTTGTTTTGTGGTGGAGTTGTAGTTGAAATTCGGCAGCAGGTAAAGTTATTCCGGCAATAAAACTTTGATTTGCCCAACCTGCAACTGAAACCAAAGATGAGAGACAGAATAACAATTGAAAAGAAGTGCCTTTTTTCAAGGAGAATCAAGCGTAAGAGATGGGCTGTAAATAGCTGTAATAAAAAGTGAAGGGTGATGTTGGAAGATGTTCCAGACCCTGGTAAAAAGAAAAAAGCTGATCGTGGAAACGATTAGCTGATTTTTCGAAACTTAGACTGTGTCAGGAGTGTTTTTCATTGGTCAGTTTATCATCATGTAATTTTTCCAAAACATGGTTTACATGGTGCGGATCAAAAACTGGTTTTCTTACAGGATACTGAAACTGGATTTTGGGTAAACGACCTTTATTAGAACTGTTGGGTTTCAAGTGGCTTTTGGGTAAACGGTACAGATCAAATCGGTTTTTAAGTTTGGATATTGAACATCACAGTTTGGGTAAACGACCTTTAAAAGAGCTCTTGTGGTTTCAAGTGGTTTTTGGGTAAACAGTTTTTCATCGGGATCAATTCGTTATATATCGTCGGTTGGTAAGCTTTTTTTATCGTCCGTATCATCATCGTTGCGGATACAAAGTAACAACCTTGGCGAGCCGTCAACAATAGAACCTTTACTCATTAGCTTGTACTTGTTTTTAGTAGTTATTGTGTAGTCGAAATTCTATAGGCATAGAGAAAGCTTAACAGTAAAACCTTAATTTGTAACCCCCTTTCAAACAAAATCAACTTCATTTATGCAATCATCTGCAACATCACCGGCCGATTATATTGCCGAAATGCCGGAAGAGCGGCAGGCTGCCTTTAAAAAACTAAGAGCGGTGATCAAAAAAAATCTCCCTGCCGGGTTTAAGGAAATGATGGGGTATGGCATGCTCGGTTATGCGGTGCCGCACTCAAAATACCCGGCCGGCTATCATTGCGATCCCAAACAACCTCTTCCTTTTATGGGTATTGCTTCGCAAAAGAACTTTATTGCGGTGTATCATATGGGCATGTATGCCAGCCCTGAATTGCTGAAATGGTTTACCACAGAACATGCGAAAGCATCTCCCAAAAAATTAGACATGGGCAAAAGCTGTATCCGTTACAAAAAACCAGAGGACATCCCCTTTGAGCTCATTGGGGAGCTTACTGCTAAAATGTCGGCCGATCAATGGATCAGTCTTTATGAACAAAAATTAAAACGATAGACAATGAAACAACTGCTTACAATTATCTGTCTCTTCTTTGCATTGCAGATCGCTGCACAAGACAAAATAAAAACGCCTCAATGGCTGGGCATTCTTACGCTGGCCGATAAATACAAGGATGCAAAAAACTGGACCAAATCAGATGAAGCCATTACTGGCGAACATTTTCAACGACTACTCAAATTAAAAAGTGAAGGCTTCATCATACTTGCGGGCAGAACACAATTAGAGCTGAACGATCCCGGTATGATGGGCCTGGTGATCTTTTATGCCAAAGATGAAAAAGAGGCCATGCAGTTTATGCAGGATGATCCTGCCGTAAAAAATAAGATCATGCTGGCGAAAGTTGTATCTTATAGTGTAGCAGTGAATAAATGCGATTAGCAAATTATGCATGTGCCGGAAGATGATATTATCACTTTGCTTGAACTGCATGCTGTAGATGGCATCCGTAATTGCCTGGCTCATGGGCTTGATGCAAACAGTCTGCATAATGACCAACCGCTCATTTATGAACTGTTGAGTGAATACACCCGCTCTCCCCGTTTTAAAGATTGTGTAAAAGCATTTGTTGATTTTGGTTTGCAGTTCAATGACCGGGCTTTACTTGCTGTGTTGTTGAATGATGCAACCATGCTGGAAGATGAACTGAAAAAAGATCCGGCGATTCCTTCAAAAAGAATTACGTTCCGTGCAGCTTACACGCCGCTTGAAGAAGCAACGCTGTTGCATGTATGTGCTGAGTTCAATCATGTAGCCTGTGCTGAAGTATTGGTAAAACACGGAGCCGATGTAAATGCAGCAGCAGGTACAGATGAATTTGGCTTTGGTGCACAAACACCCATCTTTCATACAGTGAATCAAAATAATCATCAATCAAAAGAGATGATGCATTTTCTGCTGGAGCATGGAGCAAAGTTGGATATGACAGTAAAAGGAATTATCTGGGGCAAGGGGTACCCATGGGAAACATTGATCCCTTCAGTAAATCCAATCAGTTATGCAATGACGGGGTTGTTGCCGCAAATGCACCGCAATGAAAAAACCATTCATGAAGTGGTTTCGTTTTTATTGAAACACCAATACAATATTAACTATACATCTGGTAATGTTCCTAACAAGTACCTCAATTCCTGATTGTAAAAAAAGACTAAGCGTTTTGTTTATAAATGCCGCTTGTCATAAATGACTTTTCTGTTTGCAGATACAGGTTTAACTTCTGGTTATTCTTACTCCTAAAACTCGTGTCATGAAACGTTTTATCATTATACTCATCGCATCGTTGTTTCTTTCAGCAGAAACAGAAGCAAAAGAACCGCCTATGCTGATTACAGCAGAGTGGTTGAACGATAATATTAATAACCCGGAATTTGTATTGCTGCAAGTGAATTTTCTCCGGCTCGATTATGAAAAGGAACATATCAAAGGCGCCCGTTTTTTATGGCCCGATTGGCTCGCAGCAAACTCCCCCGAAGGAAATTTCAATCCGCCCGATGCAGCTGCTGCAACAAAAGTGTTGCAACAGTTAGGCATCAATAAAAATTCAAGAGTCATTCTATATCATACCAAAGGCGACGTAAGTGTTACAGCACGTATGTTTGTTACGTTGGAGTATTTAGGATTAAAAGGAAGAGTGCATTATCTCAATGGTGGATTGGAAGCATGGAAGAAAGCCGGTTATCCCGTAACAAGTGAACTGCCTGTTGTTAAGAAAGGTGACTTTGTTGCCAGCATCAACAAGGTATTGGTTGATAAAGATTATGTGTTAACAACATTGCAGTCGCCATCGGCTGTTGTGGTGGATGCACGAATGAAACGTTTTTATGATGGCGACCCGACAGGCAATCCAAGAGATGGACATATCACCGGTGCAAAAAATATTCCTTATCCAGATCTGCTTGACTCTAGTTTTCAATTTAAAAGTATAAGCGATTTAAACGGTTACTTTCAACCGGTAGTGCCCGATAAAAAAACAGAAGTTGTAACGTATTGCTTTATCGGACAAACAGCAAGCGTTGTGTATCTGGCAGGGAGGTTCTTAGGCTACAACATGAAAGTGTATGATGGTTCCATGCAGGAATGGAGCCGGTTAGAAAATTTGCCGATGGAAAAAACAAAGAAGGATTGAGGAATGCTTTGTGCTCTTTGTGTATCCACTGTGTACTTAGTGCTATGGTTGATAAAAAATTAACACAAAGCTCTCAAAGAATGCACAAAGGACACAAGTTCAAGAGGGAGGATGATATTTTAAGAGAGTAATATAGCAACGATTATTTCATCACAACCAAACGATAAATATGAGAAAGCAAATGTTCATACTGGCAATAATGATGTTAGCTGTAGTCGGTACAAAAGCACAACTGGCCGATTCCATCAAAGCATATTACATCAAAGACTGGGAACGTGCAAAAGCATACACCAAAGAATACCTTGATGCAATGCCGAAAGACAAATACAGTTTCCGTGCACAAGACAGCATCCGCACTTTCGCACAACAAATGCTGCATCTTTCGCAAGGCATTGTAGGGTTTATTGCAAACGGAACTGGTGCACAACGTATTTCATTAGGACAAAACCTGGAGCAACGTACAACAGCACAATCAGCCGATTCAGTACTGTATTTTGTAACCACGAGTTATGATTATGCTATTGAAAGTATCCGCAATATGGATGTAACTAAATTAACAGAAACAGCTGGCAGAGGTAATTTTATGTTTTCCCGATTAATGTGGCTGAACAAAGCATTTGAGCATCAAACACACCATCGTGGACAAACCACTATCTATATCCGTTTAGTTGGTGTTAAACCCCCGAATGAAAAATTATTTTAATAGTGAATTCATTCAGGGTTGCCAACCTTAAAGCTTTATGTCAATTTCGCTAAAAGAAAATGAAGGTTGGCAACCCTTGTTTCTCAATGGGAAAGTTGATCATGTACATGGTCAACTTTTTTATTATCTTTCTTATCCATTTTCAAAACCACCTGTTATGAACGCTTCAAAAATTTTCAGCGCCTTGTTGCTGATCGTCTTTGCATTTACGTTACACGCACAAAAGAAAACAACAACTCCCGCAAAAGAAGAATCGAAAGATGTATTCAACAGCGACTTATTGAGTGGTCTTCAGTTCAGAAGTGTTGGGCCTGCTATTACATCGGGTCGTATTGCTGATATTGCCGTTAATCCAAAGAACAGCAGTGAGTACTATGTTGCAGCTGCAGCTGGTGGTGTTTGGAAAACAACAAATGCCGGTATTACCTATTCGCCCATTTTTGATGGCGAAGGTTCATTTGCCATCGGCTGTTTGGCAATTGATCCGACCAATACAAATGTTGTATGGGTGGGCAGTGGTGAAAATAATAATCAACGTGTAGTGGGTTATGGTGATGGTTTATACAAATCAGAAGATGGAGGAAAGAGTTTTAAGAATGTTGGTTTAAAAAATTCAGAACATATTGGTCGTATTGCCATTGATCCCACAAACAGTGATATTGTTTACGTAGCGGCTTATGGTCCTGTTTGGAACAGTGGCGGTGAGCGTGGTATTTATAAAACAACCGATGGCGGTAAAACATGGAAACAGGTGTTGAATGTAAGTGAGCACACCGGTTTTAATGAAGTAATGGTTGATCCACATCATCCAAATATTGTATATGCAGCAGCACATCAACGTCAGCGGAAAGTGTTTACTTATATTGGTGGCGGACCTGAATCTGCATTGTACAAAAGTGTAGATGGCGGTACAACCTGGAACAAGATGATGAGTGGCTTACCTGCCGGTGATCTTGGAAGAATAGGTTTAAATTATTCACCTGTTAATCCGGATGTGTTGTATTGCGTAGTGGAAGCAACAGAAGGAAAAGGCGGTGTGTTTAAAAGTACCGACCGTGGTGCAAGCTGGGAAAAACAAAGTAGCTATGCAACATCAGGCAATTATTATCAGAAAATTTATTGCGATCAAAAAGACATCAACAAAGTATTTGTGATCAATGTTTATATGGGTGTAAGTAAAGATGGCGGTAAGAACTTTTCCATTCTTGGTGAAAAAAGCAAACACATCGACAACCATGTGATCTGGATCAATCCAAAAAACACAGCACATTATTTAGTTGGTTGCGATGGTGGTGTGTACGAAAGTTTTGATAGCGGTGAGAACTGGAACTTCAAAGCCAATCTTCCGGTAACACAGTTTTATAAAGTAGCAACCGATAATGCATTCCCGTTTTATCATATTCACGGTGGCACGCAGGATAACTTCAGTTTGGGCGGTCCATCACGTACCTTAAGTGCCAATGGTATTTTCAATTCCGATTGGTATTTCACAAGTTTAGGTGATGGTTATGAATCACAGATCGATCAGAGCAATCCTGATATTGTATATGCACAGGCGCAGTATGGTGCGTTAACACGATATGATAAAAAGAGCGGAGAATATTTATTTATTCAACCACAAGAACCGGAAGGTGAAGCGTACCGCTGGAATTGGGATGCACCGCTGGTGATCTCGAAGTATGACAACAAACGTCTTTATCATGGTGCGAATAAACTATTCCGCACCGATGATCGTGGCAGCACATGGAAAGTGATCAGTCCTGATCTTACAAGACAAATCGATCGCAACAAATTACCGGTGATGGGTAAAGTGTGGAGCATGGATGCGGTTGCAAAAAATGGTTCAACAGATATTTATGGCAATATTACTACCATCGCAGAATCAAAGTTTGATGAGAATACGATCTATGTTGGTACTGATGATGGCTTGATACAGGTTACAGCTGATGGTGGTAACAACTGGATGAAGATTGATCATATCGCCGGTGTACCTGAACGTACCTATGTAAATCATATCATCACTTCGCAGCACGATAAGAATGTTGCATATGTTACTTTTAATCATCATCGCTATGGTGATTTTCATCCGTATGTTTATAAAACAAGTGATGGCGGTAAAACATGGAAAGCCATTACCAATAATTTACCTGAGAGAGGAACATCTTATACCATTGCTGAAGATCATGTAAACAAAGATTTACTATTTGTAGGTACAGAGTTTGGTTTGTTTGTAAGTATTGATGGTGGTGCAAAATGGGTGCAGATGAAAGCAGGCTTACCAACCATTGCTGTAAAAGATCTGGAAATTCAAAAAAGAGAAAATGATCTCATCCTTGCAACATTCGGACGTGGTTTTTATGTACTGGATGATTATACACCTTTACGCAATTTAAAAAAAGAAGACCTCGATAAACAGGCGGTCCTCTTTCCTGTAAAAGATGCGTGGATGTTTATTCAATCGCAGCCATTGGGTGTAAGAGGCAAAGGTTTCCAGGGCGAAAGTTTCTTTACTACACCCAATCCAAAAGTGGGTGCAGTGTTTACATACTATCTGAAAGATGATATTAAAACCATCAAAGAAAAACGCAGAACAGCGGAAGCAGAAAAAATAAAGAAAGGCGAAGCGCCAACTTATCCATCGCCTGACTCACTTCGTTTGGAAGATGAGCAACCTGCACCGCATTTGTTATTTACTGTTACCGATGAAGCAGGTAATGTTGTCCGTCGTTTAAAAGCACCTGCCAAGAAAGGATTGAAACGTATTGTGTGGGATTTCCGCACTTCTCCATTCGGGCCAATTGATTTTACTCCCTTTGATGAATCAAACGCTTTCAGTTCTCCTGATCAAGGTTATCTTGCTTTGCCCGGTACGTATAAAGTTTCTCTCAGCAAATTTGAAGACGGGGTATATACTGATCTTACCGAACCACAGTCGTTCAAAGCAATGACATTGAACACAGCTACACTTCCTGCAACTGATAAAAAAGCATTGGATGATTTTAGTAAAAAAATCGGCGAGCTGAGTCGTGTGGTTGCGGCAGCCGATCAATACCGTGGCGAGTTAGTAAATAAAGTACGTTATTTAAAACAAGCGATCATCGAAACACCCAAGCAATCGCTTGATCTGTCGAAAGCATTACAGGATGTTGAAAAACGATTGAATGCCGTAAACCGTCAAATGAATGGCGATGCATCTGTTGCAAGACGAGAGTTTGAAACAACACCATCAATTAACGGACGTATTGGCTATGTGATCGGCTCGTTGTGGAATACAACTGCTGCACCAACGCAAACACAGCTTAACTCTTATCAAATTGCTGCCAAACAATTCACACCGGTTTATAATGAGATCAAAGCCATTGCAACGGAAGTAAAACGGCTGGAAGATATTTTAGAGAAGAATGGTGCACCTTATACACCGGGAAGAATGCCTGAGTGGAAAGGTCTTTGACAGAAATACACCTGCCCGTCGAAGCCATTCAGGCGGGGATGACGCAGATTTGTGCGGATTAAAACGGATTTTGAAATGCAAACAGCCGACTGGTATTAGTCGGCTGTTTTATTACACATAAAAAATAAATCCTTATTTATTTTTTATATGCATTTAAATTTTTCATCCATACCTCTATAGTATCATTAAGCTTGTGAATAAAAAAAGCCCCTTGCAAAACAAGAGGCTGTACATAAGGCTAATGGTTGACTATTTTTTTATACGCTTAAATGTTGCTTCCATAAATTTTGCTTCTTTGCCATCAGGTCCATCACCATACATCGTTAATACATAATTGTCATCATCAATAAACTTTTGTTCCTGGCGAACCTTTGAATCTTTGCCGGTTACCGGATCGGTTTGTGTACCGTTCAGGTTCATTGTTTTTGTTGCTGCATCGTATTGACCCGTCATGAGCATAAGACCTGAGCCCAGGTTATCGATCCATGTAAGTGCAAATTGTTTCTTGGCATTGTCATAGGCCATTATACTTTTTCCAGTGAAAGGCATGCCCATCATGGTGCCCGTAAGATTTCCCTCCTGGTACAATCCATTCATCACCATCTTCACAACCTCAGTTGCTTTTGATTTTGTTGGTTCGGCTCCGGGCATAAATGAGGTTACTTCGGCTTCCCAAGTGCCTGCATAACCGGCCATCCATTTGTGCATCTCACCGGGCGTCATAAAATTTTCCCATGCTTTGGCCATTGCAGCCGAATCCATTGGTGGCGCTTCAGGAGTTGTTGTTGCAGCAGCAGTTGTATCTGTTGCTGTTGATTCTGTTTTGGTTTCGTTATTGCAGGAAGTAAAAATGAAAGCAATCAACGAAAGGAAGAAAGCGATTCTTTTCATGTTTATTATTTTAAGGAACAATAAAATACGCTGTTTCCTTTCTTTTTGCAAGTAGAAAAAGATGAAGCCGGAAAATAAGCGGATAAAGATCAGCCCATGGCTGCAAATAAACGTTCAGCATCTGCTTTATGAAAGAGTTGTGTGCCTGCATTCATTGTAGCAGCACTACCACATGCTACCCCAAAAGAGATCACCTCTTTAAGCGAACGGTTTTGTTGCAACATATACGTCATGCCTGCCACCATACTATCACCTGCACCCACTGTACTTTTCTTTTCAACTTTTGGTGCTGTTGCAAAATGTTTTTCATCGCTGCTGATCAACCATGCACCTTCCGGCCCCATACTTACAGCGATCAATTCAGCAAAACCATCACGAATGGCCTGTTGTGCAGCATCAGGCACTTCATTCTTATCGAGCCATTCAACATTCAGCATTTTACATAGCTCACCAATATTTGGTTTGATGAGATAAGCGCCTTTGCCTTGCAATGCCTGTAAAGCAGGTCCGCTTGTATCAACAATGCAACGTGCCCCAACAGTTTTTGCATTCTTAACGATCAGCCCATAAAAATAATCGGGCAAGCCCGGAGGTAAACTTCCACTCGCAATAACATACGATGGAGAAAAACTGCGGATGTGATCGATCAATGTGATCATGGTTTCTTCCTGCACCGCACGACCGGGAAAGGTAAAACGGAATTGATTATTGGTAGATGTTTCAAGAACAATCCAGTTCTCTCTTGTTTCCACTTTTGTATCTACTGCATGAAATTCAAGTTCAGCTTCTCGTAGTAATGAACAGAGCATATTACCATTATGTCCGCCCGATGGAAATAAAGCTATAGATACGGTCTCCAGTTTCTTTAATGCCTTACTTACGTTAATACCACCACCCCCCGGTTCGTTAACCACTTCCGTGCATCGGAGTTTGCTTTCAGGTTTCAGTTTTTCGGCGGCAGAACTTTTATCAATGCAGGGGTTGAGGGTTACAGTGAGGATCATCTGGTACTTTCAATTAATTATATGAATGATTTTCTATTTCTGTTAAAACAAGATCAATGCGTTTGGCAAGTGTTTCATAATCGGTATAACCTCTTGCAAGCAAATGGAATTTTGTTTCTGTTAGCTGTATCAATACTTGCGGAAAGCCGGTTACCTGTAATTGTTTACACAATTGAAATTCGTAATAAGCTTTCTCTTTGTATTCTTCTGATTTAAGCCTGATGTAAAAATCGTCTGCATCAATATTATATTTTTCCAGGAGATGACGGTAGGCTTCGTTATCAGTTAAATCCCTTCCTTCATAATGCAGACTGTATTGCAGATCGGAAGCGAATTGCGCTTGTTGTTCAGGAAACAGTTCTTTAAAAATAGATAACGCAATGGCTGGTTTCTCTGATGAAGGGAACCAATCACTTTCTTCAGGATTTTTGATATGCCAGAGATAATCTTCGCCAAATTTTATTCCGGTATAGTCTTCCACTGTTTTGTAAGCTTCTTTAATATAACCAGCCGTTACACGGATATGCACGGGTTGCTCAGGTAAGATCATACCTCCACTCAACACTTCGCAATGCAGTTTCTGTTTATATGTTTCGTTGATTTGCTTGATAACAGGACTGAAACCGTAACACCAGCCACAATATGCATCATAACAATAGATCAAGATCGGTTGCATGGCCCAAA
>JAKFDY010000614.1:0-17022 GCA_036675885.1 Lacibacter sp.
GTGCTATTCCTTCAAAGACGTATCCATCCCTCCTGAAGTAAAAACAGTAAAGGTCAATTACATTGAGAACAGGGCAAGAATTGTAAATCCGAATTTAAGTCAGCGATTAACAGATAAGCTTCGTCAGAAAATAGTGAATCAAACACGTTTATCCCAAACAAACAGTGATGATGCGCATTATGATATCAGCGGACAGATCACCGATTATTATGTAACAACTTCGGGTATCTCTAATCAGCAGGCTGCATCAAACCGTTTGAATGTAACTGTTCACCTCATTTTTAAAAACAGGTTGGATGATAAGAAAAATTTTGAAGCCGATCTTACCCGCAACTTCGATTACTCCGCATCAAAATCACTCTCTGCAGCAGAAGCTGAATTAACTGATCTCATCGTGCAGAATATGACCGACGAAATTTTTAACCGCATTTTCTCCAACTGGTAATATTTTCTATTACCTTGCCTCAATGATGAATGCAGATGTTTTGAATCGATTGCTGCAGCAACCTTCGTTGCTGAAAGAAACAACTGTAGCCGATCTGGAAATGATGGCTTATCAATACCCATGGTTTGGAACTGCACAACTCCTCCTTGCTGCAAAGCAAAAGCAAACAGGATCACTTAATGCTGACAAACAGGTGCAGAAAGCAATCATCTATTTCAATCAACCTTTATGGTCGGGTGCTCAACTCAAAAGGTTTATTGCCGCAGATTCAACTGTTGCTGAAGCAGTAAAGGAAACTGAAGCATTGATGGAAATTGATGAAACAGATGCATCATTAGATGCAGAAGCAATTGTGGAAGCAGAAGATATACGTGATGTAAAAGATGTAAACGTGGTAACAGACGCTGTGCTTGATGCCGAGTATGTTTTAAAGGCTGAAGCCGATAAGGAAGCAGATCAATTTATAAAAGAGCTCGATATAGAAGAACAGGCTGAAGCAATGATTGAAGCAGATGCTCAGCGTGAAGTTGCTGATTTTATGACCAATACTGATGCTGAACTTGCAGCCGAAGCAACGATTGGTTCAGATTTTGCAAAAGAAGAATTAATGAATGCACAGAAACCTGAACCGGCTGAACAAAAGCCTGTATTTACATTTGAACCTTTTCACACAGTTGATTATTTCGCTTCCCAGGGAATTAAGCTACGGGAAGAGAAACTAGAGAACGATCAGCTGGGCAAACAGGTAAAAAGCTTTACACAATGGCTCCGTTCCATGAAAAAGATCTATGTAGAAGAGAAAAAAGAATTGGGCTTAACAGAAGAAAAAGAAGTGGTTTCCATAGCTACAGAAAGCAACCAGCAAACCGAAGTGGTTACCGAAACCATGGCTGAAGTGCTGGCGAAACAGGGAAAAAAGGCACAAGCCATTGATTTGTACCGCAAATTAAGTTTGCTGCATCCCGAAAAAAGCGTTTATTTTGCCTCCCGAATTGACGAATTAAAACAATAAACAATGATTTGGTTATTTATCATACTGGTAGTTTTGGCCAGTGCATTATTAGGATTTGTAGTGTTGGTTCAAAACCCAAAAGGTGGTGGTTTAAGTGGCTCTGTTGCAGGTTTCAGCAACCAGTTCATGGGGGTTAAACAAACAACAGATGTGCTTGAAAAAGGTACCTGGTTGTTTGCAGCCATTATCGGTGTTCTTTGTCTGGTTTCTTCACTGTTTATTTCAGATACCACCGGTTCTAACGGTTCAGGTAACCTGGAAAAGGCAACGAACCAGCCAGTACAAACTGCTCCTGCTCAGAATACTCCGCAGCAGGTACCAGCTCCGGCTCCTGCAAAGTAATCGTTTAAAATATATTCTGAAACCCCGACCATTGCGTCGGGGTTTTTGTTTTATTATCTTGTTTTTTATCAACTGGTGAAAAAACGGCCAATTACTTACTTTGAACAAGAAAACGAAGACCAAT
Source organism: Lacibacter sp. (assembly GCA_036675885.1). Taxonomy (GTDB): domain Bacteria; phylum Bacteroidota; class Bacteroidia; order Chitinophagales; family Chitinophagaceae; genus Lacibacter. The sequence goes on from JAKFDY010000614.1 coordinate 1,924, forward strand.
TGTGAAACGATTTCTGAAAAAAATCGGAGTAATTACCTGGAATAAATTACTATCGTTACTTCAAGTAAGTTTTTTATAAAAGAAAAGCCCGTAAAAAAGTCTTAGAAACGCTTACCCTCATTTCGTTGTTGGTGAAATGTAAGCAAAAAGGATTATTGTACTTTTTATTGCAATACAAAAGATTGCAAGGAAGTAACTCTAAAGAAAAACTGAGTTCTATAAATTTTGTCAATTACCCCCATTTTTCTTTCGCTCGTTATCTAATTTCTGCAAAAAAGCTTTTAAAATCTTTTTCCAGGAGGGACCGGAACTAATACCTGTATCATGAATTGTATTGGTTTTGCGATCAACTATATGAAATGAAACAGAAGCTGATGATAGTCCTCTTTGTGTAATTGTGCCAGATCCAACTCCAGGCGTCGTTACAGTAGTTGTTGTAGTAGTTTTAGAAATAGCCATTTCATTATCCAAGATATAGCGATAGGCTGCAATATCACTGTATTTACTTTCAAGTTCTGCTCGTGTGATAAAAAAATAACTGCCTGTATAAGAACTCTTAAATATTTTATCGACCCTTTTATTATAAGCGTTGTCTTTTTTGATAACTAGAATTGTTGTTTTTTCTTTTCCAAAATCAGTTGGCACATTTTCGGCGTCTTTACGTATGTGTGATTTTATGATTGCTCCGCATGAAGTAAAAGTGAATAAGGTAATTATCACCAAAAACGGATAGATCTTTGCTCTTTGCATATTTCATTAATTATAGGCTAAAATACATCAAGAACATCTTAAATTAAGGAGTAATAGTAAATAATTCACTAAAGTTATTTTCATAAGATGCGTACTACTCTGTTGAACTCGTAAACAGCAGGATTTACACTCAGATTCCATTTGTGTGCTGGACTGCTATGAAAGTTTTCAAGTTTCTGAAAAAGAAACGCTTCTTGAAAGAAACTGGCTCTTTTGCACCTTATTAGAAAAATGATGGCAGAAAATACTTTATAAAATCAAGGTTTTGCGTCGTTTTTTTTGTTTTATTTTGAAAACCATTGAAACGATTGCTTACTGCTTTTTATTGGCACAATAATTTCAATAAAACCAATTCTGTGAACAAACCAATATCTGTCAAAAAATGAAAAAAGTTATCGGCTACAGTTTTCTTCTCTTATCTCTTGTTGCGTTGTTTTTTGCGTGGAAATTTTTCGGCAGTGCTACATCGTTTAAAGAGTCAAAAAAATATCTATACATCTATACAGGCAACGCCAATCAAAAAGCAGTGATGCAATCGTTGAAAGATTCCGGCTTTTTAAAGAATCCCGGTTTGTTTGAAATGGTGGCTGGTCGCCTGGATGTATGGAAACGTCTTCGCCCCGGTAAATATGAAATTGAAAAAGGCAGCAGCTTGTTTACGCTTGCACGTAAGTTGAGGAATGGTTCGCAAACGCCGGTTAATCTTGTGATCACCAAACTGAGAACAAGAAAAGATCTGGCTGCACTCATCGGCCGTAAATTCGAAACCGATTCAGCAACCATGTTGGCCTATCTCATCAACAATGATTCATTAAAGAAATTTGGTCTTGATACAAATACAGTCATGACATCGGTATTCCCCAACACTTATTCCCTGCTTTGGAACTCCGGTCCGCAACGCATTTTCCGAAAGTTGAACGAGCAACGTACAAAGTTCTGGACAGCCGAGCGAAAGCAAAAAGCAGCAGCGCTTGGCTTAACTCCCGAACAGGTGCACACATTGGCATCCATCGTTGAAGAAGAAACGCTGCGTAACGATGAGAAACCAACTGTTGCCAGCGTATATCTCAACCGTTTAAAAAAAGATATGAACCTCGGTGCTGATCCCACAGTGAAATTTGCTGTTGGCGATTTTTCGATCAAACGGGTTTTGTTTGGGCATATTAACTCAACAGCTTCATCGCCCTACAATACTTATCGCAATAAAGGATTGCCTCCCGGTCCTATCTGTACACCGTCAGAAACAACGATTGATGCGGTGCTCAATGCGGCCACAACCGATTACCTGTTCTTCTGTGCAAAGCCTAACGGTAACGGTTACCATGCTTTTGCATCAAACGAAACGGATCATTTCAAAAATGCAAAGGCCTATCAGCAATGGCTTGATAGTTTAAATATCAGGTAATCGGGAAATAAAGTATTTTAGGGCCACATGACGATTGAAGAATTCATTTACCGCCTGCCTGTTATACGGACTATCATCCGTTTCAGTAAACGCTTTCGACCCTTCGGGTTCGAAGGTATTTCTCTGTATGAGGTAAGCCGTTTCTTTATTCAGCACATCAAGAAAGGCAGTTTAAACCAACGTGCCGCAGCCATTTCGTTCAACTTTATCATGGCATTGCCACCGGCCTGCATCTTTTTATTTTCATTGGTGCCCCTGTTCCCTGTTGCTGATCAGTTTTACAATGAAGTGAATTCGTTTGTAAGAGAAATAACACCCAATGCAGCCACACGTGATGCAGTGGAAAATTTCCTTGCCGATTTTTTTAAACGTCCAAAAAACAGTTTGCTTTCAATTGGCTTTATTACATCACTCTACTTTTCGTCCAATGCTGTATTGGGAATCATTCATAGCTTTAATCAATCGATCCATGAAAAAGAAAGCAAAGCATTTTTCGCCTATCGGTGGAAAGCGATCCGTTTAACCTTTGTGATCATTCTTATTTTCATCGCCAGTATTTTATTACTCATCACACAAGGTGCATTGTTCAACTGGTTACTGCTGTTATTAAAGATTGACAGTGTGTTCATCAAATGGCTCATCATTATTGTACGCTGGGTGGTAATCGTTGGGTTGTTTTTTTATTCCATTGCATTTATTTACAGGCATGCGCCATCAGTTGAAAAAAAATGGAAACTGATATCACCGGGCTCTATCGTTGCCAGCGCACTTATCATTCTGTTCACATTCATGTTCTCTTACTGGATTAATAATTTTGCAGCCTATACGATCTATGGATCAATTGGTACCATCCTGATCCTGATGATCTTTGTAAACTTTATTTCACTTGTATTGTTAATTGGTTTTGAATTGAACCTCAGCATCAAGCTTCTCAAGCGCCAGAGCGATAAAAGGCTCAATGAAGAGATGAGCGGTGCTGAAAACAAAAAGGAACCTTCGTAACTTTAAACAAATGCTTTAATATGAAAAAGTTCCTCCTATCAATTACAGTGCTGGCGGCACTTGTTGCCTTTACAACGTTGCCAGATGAGCTGACTATTGGCAGCAGTATTCCAAACCCTTCAAAAAAGATGAAAGATATTTCCGGTAAGGAATATTCTTTCGCCGATGTAAAGAAAAAGAATGGATTGCTGGTTGTGTTTAGCTGCAATACCTGTCCTTGGGTGGTGAAAAATCAACAGGTAGCTGCTGAAGGATTCGGTTATGCACTCGGTAAAGAAGTGGGCGTGATCGTACTTAACTCAAACGAAGCAGAACGTGGTGCTGGCGATTCACCAGATAAGATGAAAGCATATGCAGCAGCACAGGGTTATAAATATCCTTATGTAATGGACGATAACAGTGCTATGGCCGATGCATTTGGTGCACGTGTTACACCTGAGTGTTATTTGTTTGATAAGGATATGAAATTGGTTTATCACGGTGCAATTACTGATAATCCAAAAACACCATCAGAAAGTACCCGTGATCATTTAAAAGTAGCCATTGATGAAATGGTTAGCGGCAAAGATGTGAGTATGAAAACATCAAAAGCAATGGGCTGCGGTATAAAACGCAAATCATAAATAAGAACTCAATTTGCAACTATACAACCTGTTGCCGAAAAGCAGCAGGTTTTTTTGCGCATGATGATGTTTAATGTGGTCGCATGTACCCCTTTATAATGTCGCTTTCGCACATGTATAATGAGAAACAGACAACTTAATTTTATTAAACTTAAAATGAAAAGTTATGTTGCTGAAAAACAAGAACGCAGTTATTTACGGAGCCGGTGGATCGTTAGGTGGCGCTTTTGCACGTGCATTTGCAGATGCCGGTGCAACCGTGTATATAACCGGCCGCCGTATTGAACCGGTACAACAACTTGCCAATGAAATAAACGCAGCAGGTGGAAAAGCAGTAGCAGCAGAAGTTGATGCAATGAATGAAGAGCAGGTAAATAAGTACCTCACTGGATTAGTTGCAGAAGGTCATAGTATAGATATCTCGTTTAATGCCATTGGATGGAAGGATGTACAGAATTTTCCATTGACAGAAATGCAGTTGGCAGATTATCTGCGACCGATCAACATTTCAACACAAACAAATTTTATTACGTCTACAGCTGCAGGAAGGATCATGTCGAAACAAGGCACAGGCGTAATTCTTTCGTTAACCGCAACTCCCGGTGGCATCGGTTATCCTAATACCGGTGGTTTTGGTGTTGCCTGTTGTGCAGTAGAAAGTTTTTCACGCAATCTTGCATCGGAGTTGGGTGTTTATGGTGTGCGTGTGGTGAATATCCGTTCAGGTGGTTCTCCCGATTCAAAAGTATTTAAGGATGCCATTGAAGCAGGTGGTGAATTGGCTCCGGTATTTCTGAAGAAGCTGCGGGATGATACGATGCTGAAAAAACTTCCATTGATGAAAGATGTGGCGAACACAGCTGTATTTCTTGCATCGAATATGGCAGCTACTATCACCGGTTGCACAATTGACGTAACTGCCGGTACTACAGCTGCAATTAATTATGATGTAACACAAATTGCATTTTTAAAGGAGAGAAACAATTTTGTTTAATACAAAAAAAAAAGCTCATTTTATTTTACATCTGCAGCAAGCAGAATTTCTTTTTCAATATCTTCCGGTTTCATTTCGGCTTCAACAAATTTCCGGTAACCGGTTTTCTTGTTGATGAATAACGTAGCAGGCATAGAGCCTGTCCATGTCGGATCAATACGTGGACAAAAATCATCTGGCTTCTCTTCATCCAGCCAAACGATCTCTGCTGTGTATTTTCGTTTGTTTGCAAAGTCACGAATACGTTTAGGATAGTATTCTTCAAAATCAAGGCTCACCAATAACAGTTTTACATTTTGCTTTTTGTATTTATTGGTGATGCTGTGGAAATAAGGCAGTTCAGCAATACATGGGCCACAGAAAGTTGCCCAGAAATTAATGACCAAAACAGAATCATTTGTATCAGCATATTGCAACAGGTCATCCATCTTCCAACGTTTGATGGGTTGTGCCTGCATTACAACAGCACAGGTCATCAACACAACAATAAGCGTGAAACGTTTCATAGTTTAAAGTTACTGCTCTTCCTGTTTAATGGCATCCAGATCATCGGCCCTGAATCCCCATTCATCCAATAATGTATTGAAAGTGCCATCGTCGAGCCTTTGCTTATCGTAATGACCTGCATTTTTCTTTTGCCGCATAGCTTCATAAATGCTCACTGCACATGCCACAGAAATATTGAGTGATTGAATAATGCCCATCTGCGGAATAATAAAATTACCATCAGCCATCGCAATAATCTCATCACTTACACCAGCATGTTCGTTACCAAATACCAATGCAACACTTTCAGTAAAATCAATATCATGCAAACTCACAGCATCGCTGCTGAGATGTGTGGTGTAGATCTTTTTGTATTTCTTTCGCAACGCAGCAAAACATTCTTCAGCGCTTTCAAACTGGTGAACCGTTAACCACTTTGCCGCACTCGATGAACTTCTTGCGCCCCATTTTTTATGCCGTGGAATTTTATTCGTCAACACATAAATTTCCTGGATGCCCACAGCATCGCAGGTACGCATCACTGCAGAAATGTTATGCGGATCAAATACATTTTCCAGTACAACTGTAAGATCGGGCTGTCGTTTATTTAATACCGATAGTAAGCGTTCTCTTCGTTCGGGAGTCATAGCAGCGAAAATAAGAGAAATGAATTTCATCTGACGCCCTCGTCTGATGAATTGTTATCCGTCAGACGAGGGCGTCAGACGGGCATAATATCAATCTGGCCGCCTGTAGCTTCTGTACGGTCGCAGGTATTTTGCACCTTTTTTTGTTTGAAAACGTGTGCCGATCTGTCTCCAGCCGCCGGCTTCGGATCGCCATACAATAAAGTGCAAATGAGGAAAGGCGCTGTAGCCCGTTTTACCGCTGTAACCAATCAATTGCCCTTGCTTAACTGTGTCACCAACGTTTACCACAATACCATTGTATTGCAGGTGCCAGTATCCTGCACGTGTATTATCATTGTGATTAATAACAATTGAATTTCCGTACTGACGTAGATTTCTGTCGAGTCCTCCTTTATCGCCATCTTCTTTTACTCTTGTTACCACCCCACTTCTTGCGGCATAAATAGGTGTGCCTCGTTTCATTTTAAAATCAAGCGCTGCCCTGTTTCGGTGAGTGAAGCGGCTGAAATAGCCTTGTACAATCAAATGCTTTTTTCCTGTTTCATAGGGCAAAGAATACACGTAGCTGCTGTCGTCGGCAATTCGTCCTTTTTGTAATGCACGGAAACGAACAGCCTCTGGTTGTTTGTTTACTGCACAACTGCTGATCAGCAGCATGAATGCAGCGGTTACAATAACGTACAAAGTTGGTTTGTGCATAGGTTACAAAAATAAGAAGAGATTTTTTCGAAGGGTTGCCAACCTTCTTCCTTCGACAGGCTCAGGAGTTGGCAACCCTTGCCTTCAACCATTTGAAGGTTATTTTGATTCATAGATCCACAATAGTATCGGCTTATTTGATTCATTTATGATTCCTTTCAGTTCCTGAAGAAAACCCGGTGAAACGGTTGGGCATCCATCACTCTGGCAAATATCCGACCATACTTCATTATCAGGAACACAATCATGCGCATGCAATACCACAAAACGTTTAAAGGCATTATTATTTGTTGAATCAAGACCGTGGAGTTTGTAAGCAAGTCCAAACCGACCCGTGTAAGCATTGCCGATCTTATACTTTCCCAGTGATGTACAGCCACAGCCCGGTTCATTACCATATTTGCGACCGATGAGCCAGCGTTCATTACATCGGCCATGTGTAACAACACCGGAGTGAAGAACAGAATCATTTTTCAGATCATATACAAAAAATCGGTTTGAACCTGAATGAATCTTCATATCGATCAGGAAACATACTTCTTTGTTATACTTATTTTTTCCTGCAAATTGTTTAGCAGACATTGCTTTTGTATGCAATGCTTTCACTGCTTCATTCCTGGTATCATTAACTTTTAATTTCCTGTTAATGTCGGTTGGAGATGATTTGCTGTTGCTGCGGGTGTAAACATATGTAACAACAAATGCAGGCAGCAGTATGAATAGCAGGAAGCTGATGGTTTTCTTCATATAGACGTTTGAGGAGGAATGATGCGGGTTGTGTATAAATCCACATCATCAAACGCCGGATAAAAAAAGAAAAGCATTTGCAAAGCTCTTTTTCACAAAAGCTTTACAAATGCTGATCGATTACTTTCTGCCGTGGACCGCTACTTTAATTGTAACTCTAAAATTGTATCAACATCATTCCAGTTAATTCCATTGAGATAGATGAAGGTTCCTTCAGGTTGTTGTTTGAATTTTACATCGGTCTTGCCATTGAACGAAATTGCTTTTTTAATCTTTTGTTTCAACTCGGGAATAAAGATGAAATCAGCTTCGGGCTTTTGCAGGATGTGCATGTAAAGCGTGTTTCCTTTTTGTGTAAACCCACCCCAGCTTTTAGGAGTTGTTACTGCTCCTCTTGTGCCGTAAACGGCAGCACCGTATTGTTGCAGCCATTTGCCCATTACTGCAAGTGTATCGGTAAATTCCGGCTGAATAGTTCCATCGGGCATTGGTCCAACATTCAATAAAAAATTAGCATTGTAACAGGCTGCTTTTACCATGTATTGAATGAGGTTCTTTGATGATTTGTAATTACGGTCGGTAATGTTGAAACCCCAACTGTCGTTCATTGTTTCGCAGGTTTCAAGCGGAAGTTGTGAAACAGATTGTCCACCAAAGCCTGATGTATTATGACCGGGCAGATCTTTTTCAAATGCCTGGAAGTCTTCGCCCGGAATCGGCATTAAATGATGATTGTTGCTAATGAGGCATTGTGGTTGCAGGCGATGAATGAGTTCATAAATTTCATCGTAATGCCAGTTCACTTTTGAGTTAAGCGTTTTATCAACATCATTATCCAGCTGATCCCAATGTCCATCGAACCAGATACCGGAAATTTCGCCGTAGTTGGTAAGCAACTCGGTGAGCTGTGCTTTCATGAAACGGATATAACTTTCCCAATCGCTTTTTTGTTTGCGACCTGTACCCTTTCCTGTTTTACCGGTTTCGTATTGATAGTCGCTGCGATACCAATCGAGCAATGAATAATAACAATAAAGTTTGATGCCTTGTTTATGACATTCATCCGCCAGTTGTTTCAACGCATCTTTTCCATAAGGTGTTTTGGTAATCTTCCAATCGCTTTCTTTGGTGTCCCAATTACTGAAACCATCGTGATGACGTGTGATGAACGTGATGTATTTCATACCCGCAGCTTTTGCAGCAGCCACCCATTTCGCCGCATCAAAATTCTGCGGATTAAAAATGTTGATGAGACGATGATATTCCTTCACCTGAATGTTACGCTGGTTCATGACCCACTCGCCATGACCAAGCACACTTGATGCGCCCCAGTGAATGAACATACCAAACTTATCGTTCTGAAATTCTTCCCTTGCTGCAAGGTTTGTTGCAGAAGGGGTATACGTTTGGGCAAGAGAAGTGCTTGCTATGCTCAGCATTGCACAGCCGGTAAACAGCAATCGAAACAGTTTCATTTTTTATATTTTAAGGATTGATTACAAACAGCAATTAAGTAATTGGGAAATCAGCAAATGATCCGTCCGACGAGGGCGTCTGACGGTGTGTTATGCATTCGCCATCGCTCTGTCTAAATGCACATAACCACCGTCTACATAAATCAACTGACCGGTTGTATGGCTCGATACAGGCGATAATAAAAACACCGTCATATTCGCGATTTCCTCAGCAGTGGTAAAGCGTTGTTCGAACGGTATTTTCGAGGTGATCTCTTTTAATTTCTCTTCAGGGTTCGGTAATGTTTTGATCCATTTATCGTACAGCGGTGTATAACATTCAGCAACCACCAATGCGTTTACACGAATGGAATATTTGGCTAACTCAACAGCCCACTCTCTTGTCAACGCATTACGTCCGCCATTAGCTGCAGCATAGGCCGATGTATTACCTTGTCCTGTTTCTGCAGTTTTGGATGTGATGTTAACAATGCTTCCTTTTGATTTTTTCAATTCAGGCAATGCAAAATGTGCCATCAGGTAATAATGCACAACGTTTTTGTGCAGACTTTCCATAAAGCGTTTGTAATCGCCGGTTTCCAAACCAACACCATCGTTTACACCTGCGTTGTTGATGAGTCCATCAATGCGGTTGAATTTTTCGATGACAGCTTTAACTGCTTTCTCACATTCTTCCGGTTGCGATAATTCAGCAACTACCTGCCATGCTTTGCCACCGGCAGCTTCCACTTCCTTTACTGCAAGCAGATTATCTGCTTCACTTCTGCCAACGATAACGGGAATGGCTCCTTCTTTTGCCAATACATCTACAATGCCTTTGCCGATGCCTTTTGCGCCGCCTGTTACGATGACTACTTTATCTGTTAACTGGAGATTCATATGAATGAGTTATGAGTTATGAGTGATGAATGGTGAATTGTGAATGGTCAATAGTCAAAATCCGTCGATCATTCGAATAAAGCTTTTATAGTTGATAAAATTTCATTGCATTGCTGCTGAAAACTTTTTCCTGTTCCTCTGCTGAATAAGAAGCGAAATAATCTTTTACTGTTTGCAGCCATCTTTTATACGATGAAGCGACTAAACAAACAGGCCAATCGCTGCCATACATAATACGGTCGATACCAAAACTGTTTACTACACCGTCGATATAAGGACGAAGATCATCCGCTGTCCAGTTCTTCCAATCAGCTTCGGTAACCATGCCACTGATCTTGCAGTACACATTATTATGTTGCGCCAATTTTTCCATGCCTGCTTTCCATTCATCGATCTTTCCATCTTTGATGTAAGGCTTGGCCACATGATCAACAACAAAACGCTGTTGCGGAAATTGTGCCACCAACTGCAAGGCTGCTGAAAGATGTTGTGGGAAAATAAGAATATCATAAGCAAAACCAAACTGATTGAGCTTGCGGATGCCGTTAAGAAAATCTTTCTGCAACATAAACGAAGGTTCTTCGCCCTGCAATACATGACGAAAGCCTTTCAGTTTGCTGAACTGTTGGTAATGCTGCAAACGTTCTTCGATGTTGCTGCTGCGCAGATCAACCCATCCAACAACGCCTTTGATAAAATCATTCTTTGCTGCCAGTTGTACTAACCAATCTGTTTCTGCTTCTGTCTGATCAGCTTGTACTGCTACTGTACCATGCAGTGCATGTTCATTTACAACAACAGCCAGATCACCGGGCAAAAAATCTTTACGGATCACCTGCATGTCATCGTTGATCCAGCTGTAATTCACGGGATCGTATTTCCAGAAGTGCTGATGTGTATCGATGATCTTCATGACTGATTATTTAAATCGAATATCTTTTTCATGATGACCCACTTCTCTCCTTTTTTCGCTGTGGGCAATGCCTGCTGGTAATTCCACATCAACGTTTCCCACTCCTGTACTTTTTCATTGGCTGCATCAGCTGCTGCTTTTGCTTCAAACGAAAAAGAAGCCGTTGTTTCCATGATCATGAACAGTCGGTTTTCAATGCGATAGATCTCCATGCTCACAATACCTGAATCTTTAATCGATGCTTCGATCTCTGGCCAGATACGTTCGTGATATGCTTCGTATTCAGCAATAACCTGCGGATCGTTTTTTAAATCAACAGCAAGACAATAACGTTTCATGTTTAATTATTTATCAGTTGAAACAACTTTATGTCCTGTCCATCCAAACAACAGAATAACTACAAAGCAGATTAATGGAATAATGTAGCCGTATTGAATATTGCCTGTCCAATCACTGATATTTCCAAAGAACCGTGGAAGAACGGCTCCGCCAACAATCGACATAATAATTAAGCTGCTGCCATATTCTGTATCACCTTTCAAATCTTTAATACCTAATGAGAAAATTGTCGGGAACATGATTGACATGAAAAAGCAAATTCCAATTACAGCATATACAGTAATCATGCCTGTTGCAAAAATGGCAATCAAACAAAGCAGTGTGCTGATTGCGGCATAAAGTGCCAATAATTTTTCAGGCAAAATATACCGCATGAAAAATGTTCCCAGGAATCGGCCGATCAGGAATGCAATTCCGCAAGCACCTAAATAATCGGCAGCAGTAACCTGTGATAATGATGCAGACTTTTCAGCATACAAAATAAACAAACTGAAAACTGATACCTGCGCACCTACATAAAAGAACTGCGCAATTACTGCCCATGTTAGATGTTTGTGTTTAAATGCATGAAAAATATTCTTACTTGCTGTATGAGCAGGATCGGTATTCAGTTTTGGCAAATGTGTAATGGCAAAGAGAATGGCTACCACCAGCAGTACAATTCCCAAAATCATGTACGGCATTTTCACCGATGCTGCTTCCGATGCTAACGCCAGCTTTCTTGCTGCATCAGTCATTATATTCAACTCTTCATCAGTATGGCCTTTTGTTAAAATAATTCTTGCACCAATAACAGGAGCTAGCGCTGCCGCCAATCCATTAAAAGATTGCGCAAAGTTGAGCCGTTGTGTTGATGTAGCCGGATCACCTAAAGCAGCTGCATAGGGATTTGCTGCTGTTTCAAGAATTGTTAACCCGCAGGCAATGATGAACAAAGCGATAAGAAAATAAGTATAGGATTGATAATCGGCCGCAGGTAAAAACATGAATGCTCCAATTGCAAAAAGCAAAAGGCCGGAGATAATTCCCATTTTATATCCAAACCGCTTCATGATAAAGCCGGCCGGCAAAGCCATAACGAAGTAGGCAATAAAAACAGCTGAATCAATAAGTGTTGATTGAGTTGTTGTTAATGTAAACGATCTTTTCAGATGTGGAATCAGAATCGGATCAAGGTTATGAGCAAATCCCCACAGGAAAAACAAACATGTTACTAAAATAAACGCAAAGAGATACGGCTTGTTTTTTTGATCAGTCATGGAGCAATCGTTAAGGTTTAAGTAAGAAATAGTATAAAAAAATAACCTCGTCCGACGAGGACGTCTGACGAGGCTTATTGTTTATTTTTTAAAAGCAATTACAGTTTGTTTTGATGTACCCAAACCATCGATGCCTAATTCCATTACATCGCCGGGCTTCAGATAAACCTGTGGATTCATTCCCAGGCCAACACCTGCCGGTGTACCTGTGGAAATAATATCACCTGGCAAAAGGGTCATGAATTTACTTACATATGAAATAAGGAATGGAACATTGAAAATGAGATTGGCGGTTGTGCCATCCTGCATTTTTTCTCCGTTTAATGTTAACCACAAACGAAGTGCATGAACATCTTTCACCTCATCTTTTGTAACAAGCCATGGACCAATGGGTGCAAACGTATCGCAACCTTTTCCTTTATCCCATGTGCCGCTGCGTTCCAATTGAAATTCACGTTCACTGATATCGTTGTGCAAACAATAACCTGCCACATAATCCATCGCCTCTGCTTCTTCTACATACGATGCTTTCTTACCAATCACTACAGCCAGCTCCACTTCCCAATCTGTTTTTACCGAATTATGTGGAATCATCACCTCATCATTCGGGCCAATAATGGCCGTGGTTGCTTTGAAAAAGATCACCGGTTCCGGAGGTGGTGTTGCACCTGTTTCCTTTGCATGGTCACTATAGTTTAAACCAATACAAACAATTTTTGAAGGACGTTTTACCGGACAACCGTAACGCTCAACATTCACAACCGGCAATTTTGCTGTTGCAACAAGCTGCTCTAATTTTTTTAAACCATCATTTGCAAAAAAATCTTCGTCGTAATCATTCACATGCGCAGATGCATCATAGCAAATACTGTTTAACAATACACCTGGTTTTTCTTTGCCTGCTTCTCCAAAACGTATCAGTTTCATTTCTTCAGTTTATATGTTTTATGTTGTTTGTGTTCTCTGTGCATTCCTTTGTGAATTTTGTGCAAGAAAAAATCACAGAGGACACGGAGGGTTGCTCTAAGTTCACGAAACGTAAATCAATTTAATTATTTAGTTTTATAAAGCCACCGTCAAGCGGGTAATCGCAGCCGGTAACAAATCCTGCTTCATCGCTGCAGAGATACAAAGCTAAATGCGCCACTTCATCAGTTGTACCCATACGTCCTATCGGCTGACTCTTCGATAATTTATTGAACACTTCTTCTTCTTTGCCCGGATAGTTCTTTGCAATAAAGCCTTCCACAAACGGCGTAAACACCCGTGCAGGTGAAATACTGTTTACACGAATATTGTAAGCGAGGTAATCACGTGCTGCAGAAAGTGTCATACCTAATACAGCGCCTTTGCTCATGCTGTATGCAAAACGATCGGTGATACCTACCGATGCTGCAATAGAACACATATTCAGCACCACACCTTTCTGTTGTGCTTTCATAAACGGAATGATCTCGTGCAGACAATTATAAACACCTTTTACATTGATGTTGAAGAGACGGGTAAAATCTTCTTCGTTGGTTGAATCGGCTGTGCCTACATGTGCAACACCTGCATTGTTTACTAAAATGTCAATGCGTTGATGCTGATCGATGATTTTCTGTACAGCTTTTTTGATGGCCTGCTGATCGGTAATGTTGAGGATCACTGCTTCTGCTTTACCACCTGTTTCCTGAATTTCAGTTACAGTTGCAGCAGAGCCTTTCTCATCTACATCGAAAATAAAAACAACAGCACCCTGTTTAGCAAACATTGTTGATATGGCCCGGCCAATACCACTACCGCCACCGGTAATAATCGCTGTTTTACCTGTTAATTGAAACATATTATACTACAATAAACTTTATTAGAGAGATACACCACGTTTCCATGGAATGAAATCGTCCTGGTTAAGTAATACAGCTTTCGGAATCACTTCACCACTCGCCGTACGGATCACATACTCCAGTATTTCTTCACCCATTTCCGGAATTGTTTTCTCACCTTCAATAATACTGCCTGTATCAATATCAATAATATCGCCCATGCGTTTTGTAAGGTTTGAATTGGTAGAAACTTTAATCACCGGGCAAACAGGATTACCTGTTGGTGTACCTAAACCTGTTGTAAACAAAATTAACGTTGCACCACTCGCTGCTTTACCTGTTGTTGCTTCCACATCGTTACCGGGTGTGCACACTAAATTCAAACCGGGTTTCACTGCCGGCTCTGTATAATCGAGTACATCAGTTACAGGTGATGTGCCACCTTTCTTACAGGCACCATTACTTTTAATTGCATCGGTGATCAAACCATCTTTAATATTGCCGGGTGATGGATTCATATGAAAACCTGAACCTACTGCAAGTGCCTGGTTGTTATAATCAGTCATCAGCTTCATAAACTTGCGTGCAGTTGGTTCGTTTACCGAACGATCAATGAGATCCTGTTCTGCACCACACAATTCAGGAAACTCTGCTAACAATATTTTACCACCTAAGCCAACAACAAGATCAGCACAATAACCAACAGCAGGGTTTGCAGAAATACCGCTGAAACCATCGCTGCCGCCACACTTTACACCTACTACCAATTCAGAAAGCGGCGCAGGTTTACGTTCGATATTATTTACCTGAATAAGATTTGTAAATGTTTGCTGAATAGCTTCTGCAATCATCTGCGGTTCGCTCTTGCTCAACTGTTGTTCGAAGATGAGAACAGGTTTATCGAAATTCGGGTTACGTTCTGCCAATGATTTTTCAAAATCACGCACCTGCAGGTTTTGGCAACCAAGACTGATAACAGTTACACCAGCCACGTTTGGATGATCTGCATAAGCTGCTAATAATTTGCCGAGCAATTCTGCATCCTGCCTTGTTCCTCCACAACCGCCGGGATG
>JAKFDY010000615.1:0-3075 GCA_036675885.1 Lacibacter sp.
GATGGTACAGTTGCTTCAAGCAATTTTGCTAACTTCTTCTTTACTATTACAGGGTTCCATGGCTTCCACGTATTTTCTGGTGTGGTCATCAATATTATTGTAACACTCATGGCTTGGCGTGGTGTGTTTGAAAGAAGAGGACATTACCTGATGATCGAGAAGATCGGTTTATACTGGCACTTTGTGGATCTCGTTTGGGTGTTTGTATTCTTATTCTTCTATCTTGTTTAACCCTATTCAATAACTATTACTCAGAAATAATTTATATATGGCACATCAAACATTTGGCGGGGAAGTAACAATACCACATGATGCACCCGGTGAAGATTCAAAGAAGCGGATCTGGAAAACAACTTTGATTCTTTCTGTGATCACGATCATTGAACTTGGTTTTGGATATTTATTGTATGCTACAGAGTTCAGCGAAGGATTACGGTTGGCTATTAAGGGCCTGATCGTTATTCTTTCACTCTCTAAAGCATTTTATATTGTTTCTATTTTCATGCACCTTGGTGATGAGATCCGTAATATGATCATGACCATTGTTGTTCCGTTGGCTTTATTCATCTGGTTCATTATTGCCTTTTTGTGGGATGGTAATTCATGGAAAAACCTCCGCAACGAGTATCGCCCTAAAGATGCAATTAAATATGAGCAAAAAGCAGAACCGGCACATGGTGGCGCTCATGAAGGTGGATTGAAATAATTACCGTATTTGATTCATATTCGTCCCGGTTTTCCATAATTGGAGTATCGGGACTATTTTTTTAGCAGCGAATGAAAAGTGTATGAGTAAAAAAGGAATTCTCGGTTTATTGCTGGCTGTTGGTATACCTGTTACAGCTTACCTGATTGTGAAATACAGCAGCGAAGGCATAGTTGATATGCCACGTCACTATTTCTTTGATTCAGTAACAAAAAAGACGGTGAAAGGAAAACTGGTGAAAGATACAGTATGGCATAAAGTAGACAACTTCACTTTCACCAATCAATTAGGAAAAACTGTAAGTGTTGATTCGCTGAAAGGAAAAGTATTGGTGGTGGATTATTTTTTTACACGTTGTCCTAATCCATGTCCTACGCTTACACGTAATATGAAGAAGATGCAAGATGCATTTTTGAAAACAGATTCGATGGTGCATTTTATTTCATTAACAGTTGATCCGGCAAGAGACAGTGTGGAAGCGCTGAAACGATATGCGGATAAGTATAAAGTGCGGCACAACAACTGGTGGTTTTTAACAGGTGATAAGCAAACTATTTACAAACTTGCTTACGATGAATTTAAAGCAGCAACCATTGATGGAGGAGAAGTTGATACGGCTTTTCTTCATACCAATAAATTTTACCTGCTTGATAAAGACCGTGTAATACGTGGATGGTACGATGGAACCGATTCCATTGCAATGGCGAAGATGGCGAGAGATATTGGTTTGTTGTTTTTAGAAAAAGACAAAAAGAAAAAGCGAAACCTATTCCGTAAATAAAGCTATAAGATAAAACAACTATGTCGTACAGTAGAGAACACAGACGTGGAAAATTGCCCCCGGCCATTGAGAAGAATGATAAGCTGGCTTACGTTCTGATTTTTGCGGTGAGTATCATTGTTTTTGCAGCCGTAGCTTTTCTCAGCCGTGTGGAGCTGAACGTTAATCTTGGTTTTGACAAACACATTTTTGCAAGACTGAATGCATTGATCAATACGTTTGTTGCTTTGCTATTGCTGGGAGCATTGTTTGCGGTTAAAGACAAACGCTACCGCACACATAAAAAACTAATGCTTTGGGCTATTGGTTTTTCAGTGATGTTTCTTGTGTCTTATATCTGTCATCATTTATTTACAGGTGAAACAAGTTATGGCGGGTCAGGTCTTATAAAAATTGTGTATTACTTTATCCTCATCACTCACATTATCCTCGCAGGGTTGATCCTTCCTTTTATTTTATTTACTGCATACAGGGGACTTACTGCAGAGTTTCATAAACACAAAAAACTTGCACGCATTACATGGCCTTTGTGGCTTTATGTTGCTGTTACCGGTGTAATTGTATTTTTAATGATAAGCCCTTATTATAGTTAAAGGTTTTTTGAAGCATTTCTTTTTTTCAATTTTGAGTTATCTGCGCAAAACGTAGTTACCAGCGTGTACATAGGTTAGTTAACTGTGAAATCAGCAATGCAAAAAAGTAATTGCTGCAAAGCTGTTCTACGTTTTTTGATTAAGAAGAGTACGCTTTTTCGAGTTCCCGGCACCGTAAGTAGAAACACACAATTTTTAAGGAAAAATACTGTATCGCTATAAAAATTATATTGAATGTGTTATGTTTATGCGTTAATTCTCATATTAACCTGAACTAACAGCTAAAATAATGAACCCAAAAAATCCAATTTCCCTTGCAGGAACTATATTATTCCTGTTACTTTCTTACTTCTCACATGCACAATCGTTCGGAACGTTTGCTTCCGCAGTATGGATTACTGATTGTAATCAAAGTAATTTCTATAATACATCCGGAACGGGGCCTAACTTAATTGGTCCGGTTGGTAATGTATTTAATAATGCAAACCTTGGCGTGCATACGCAAAACTCAGGCACGCTGATACTGCGTGGTGCAGAAGTAAGAACATTTAAGAACCCTGCATCATCGAATGTATGTTCTGTTCGCTTGAACTATCGTGTGTATCCTCAAGGAAGTCCTTCAGGTGTATTTAATGTAATTGATATTCCTTTAACCAGTGAATGCGATGTACCCAATAGCCAGTTTCTCACAGGCGGTGGTCCTTGTGCTGCAGGTGATCAGAAATGGAATCGTGTAATTGCTGATGGTACAACTACACCCTATGCACCTGTTAACCTTACAGGCTATGCACCCGGTAACTATGAACTGGAAGTTTATTATGATGTAGCGGGATCATACACAACAACTAATCAGTGTAGTGATATCGCTTATGATAATAATGGCGCTGCTAACTATCAAGCAACATTTTCTATTCAAGCACCTACCCTAGCAAGTAACAACCCTACAACCTGTAATGGAACAGAAGGTTCTGTAACCATCAACGGATTAATACCCG
>JAKFDY010000616.1:0-10676 GCA_036675885.1 Lacibacter sp.
ATTTTGCAGTTTTTTTTATGTGCTGATTTTTAAGATTTAGAAAAACAATACCTACAAAGATGAAAACTGACAAAAACTAAACGGAATTCATCCAGTCCATTAAATAAATGGCATATTAATCAGTGTCAGAAATGGGCGCGCTAAAGTACTTGACCCAATCGCATCGGGACCTGCAAAAAGAACTTCCTTGGTTAAAAGTGGGTTCGCCAGACAACCCTAAAAAATCGGATTCATTGCTGAGGCCTATGCTCTTACCTTGTAGATGGTACAGGTTATCGATTTTCAATTAATTCAAAATGCTGTTAAGAATTGTATTGAAGATAAGAATCAAATTGTTGACATTCTTTCTAATACTTTTGAAGATAACAAAAGTGTTAACTGTATTATTCAATAGAAGTAAAAAGAAAGGATCAGGTAAAAAATAGAGTTGTCCTGTGTTGTGGAGAATACCGAACAAAGGTTGAACAGGTTAAAAGTTGACATCATGTGTTTTCTATAATTTAGGAAATTGTTTGCATCTAATTAATCTATATTTTTTGATACGAATCATAAATATTTAATCTCGAAAGCAGCTGCCATTGATATCCCCCTATTTCTGTCGTTCATTTGACAAGCCTTTTACTTAATTCCGCCACTTCTTTCAATCTGTAATTCAACCGACAGACTCTTCGCATGCACAAGCATTTCTTTGTACTTCAAAAAAAGAAGTATGCGAATAACTAAAAAGCCTGTGCCCATTGAGCAGGCAATCAAAGAAAAACGTGCTGAGGAGCGGTTGATCAGTATTGTATTTACGTTAGCAATGCTGCTGATCGGTTTGTTTGTTAGTGTTAGCAGTCATGCACAAAAACAAAACGGGAAATACTTTAACAATGTGGATGCAAGCGGCGTGATCATCGATGGCTATGATGCTGTGGCTTTTTTTACAGATAATAAGCCTGTAAAAGGAAATGCTGCCTTTAAGTTTACTTACCAGGACGCAGTTTATTATTTTGTTTCGCAAGAGCATCTCGATCTGTTTAAAGCTGATCCTGAAAAATACAAACCACAATTTGGTGGCTGGTGTGCATATGCTGTTTCATTAGGCCGTATTGCGCCAATTGATGTGAATACATTCTCTATTGTAAACGGCAGACTATTTATTCAACATAACCAACGTGCAGTAAATGGTTGGAACAAAGATGTGCCGTCGAATATTATCCTTGCTGATAAATACTGGCCTAATGTGGCTGCTCATCATGGTAAACAAATTACGACCGATGAAGAAAAACAGTATTACAATAATATTGACAAAGATGGTGTGATCATGGATGGATACGATCCGGTTGCTTACTTCACCGATAAAAAAGCTGTGAAAGGTTCGTCTGAATTTTCTGCCCGTTATAATGGTGCTACTTTCTATTTCACTTCGCAGCAACATGCAGATATGTTTAAGGAGCATCCTGAAATGTTTGCGCCTTTATACGGTTCTTTTTGTGGTTATGCAATGGCTTTTGCAAGAAGAAGACCTGTTAATCCTGAGTACTGGAATATTGTGGATGGTCATTTGATATTGCAACATTCAAAAGGAGCATGGGAATTGTTCAATAAAGACATCCCAAAGTTCAAAGCCGAGGCTGATGTAAAATGGCCGCCCATCAAACAGCAGAATGCAGGCAAAAAAGTTAAATACGATAAGCCTGTTTAATCTCATCATCAAAAAAAATCAATATGAAAAAAATAATTGGACTCATGATAGCTGTGTGCACAGTGACAATTACTACTGCGCAAGTAACGCAACAAAATATTTCACTGGAATCAGCAAAGCTGATCGTAACAGAAGCAGTGAAGTTTGCAAAATCGGTGAATGCGCCGGGTGGTGCAATTGCCATTGTTGACAATGGCGGCAATCTTGTTTATCTCGAACGCCTGGATGGAACCTTTGCTGCAGCAAGTGAAGTGGCAACAAAAAAAGCAAATACTTCAGCATTATTCAAAGCGCCTTCTTCACGCCTTGAAAATTCAATCAATGGAGGAAGAGGAGCATTGATTACTGTCGGTCATACATTTTTACAAGGAGGTGTTCCTATTCTTTTTGACGGACAGGTGATTGGTGCCATTGGTGTGAGCGGAAGTGCCAGCGCTCAACAGGATGAAGATATTGCCAACGCCGGTGCAAAAATCAAGCTTAGCAAATAAGAATTGAATCATGAGCAAGATCTATAAAATCATTAAAATACAGATCATCCTGTTTTTGTTACTACTCATCGGCATTGCTGTGTTTTCGCAGGAAACAAGACAGCTTGCTGTTGATAAGCCATTTGCCGTTGCTGACCTTAAAGCAACTGATGGTGCTGCATTGCTGAAAGCGAAATGGTTTGTACAACCGGCAGATATTATCAACACTTCCTTTAAACAACCTGGCCCCGGTACAAATGGAGATCAATTGAAATTATATCCGACCGGTGCAGCCATTCAAACAAATCAACTACATCCGCAAATAGGTGCAGGTGATTTTGAAAATGGGTTTAAACCTATTGCTGCAACTGAATTAGAAAACAGGCAAGGCACAGGTTTGTTTTCTTTTGTTTGGTATAAAACAGAATTCACTATTCCTGGAAATATTGGTACAACATCAACAAAAGACATGACAGCTGTTTTTGAAATTACGGTTGATGATTACAGTGAAATATGGGTAAATGGAAAACAACAACAAAGTTTTGGTCAATCAGGCAATGGAGTGATAGCAGGTTACAACACACGTAACCGTGTAGTGTTAACCAATCATGCTACAGGAGGAGAAAAGTTTGTGATCTACATTCTTGCCATCAATGGAGCAATGGGAAAACTTCCGGACAATTATATCTGGGTACGCAATGCCGTTGTTGATTTTTATAAAAACGGGTTGCCTGTTAAAAAAGAGTGGGCTGACGTCGGGAAAATTTATACCATCAATCAACAACTGAATAAGATCATTACAGCAGGAACCAAAGTTGAGAAAGTAGCAGATGGTTTTTCGTTCACTGAAGGACCTGTGTGGCATCCCGATGGTTATTTATTATTCAGCGATCCCAATACAAATACAATTTACCGTTATGATCCTTCAACGCATAATATAACGGTTTACATGAGTCATAGTGGTTATAGTGGTGCAGATATTGGAGAATATGGTCAGCCAGGCAGCAATGGGTTGGCAATTGATAAAGAAGGCAGGTTGATTGTTGCACAACATGGTAACCGCCGTATCATTCGTCATGAAAGGAAAGGACCTGTTACAATAGTAGCTGATAAAATTGATGGAAAGCGATTCAATAGCCCGAACGATGTTGTGTTGAAAAGTGATGGCACTGTTTATTTTACTGATCCACCTTATGGGTTACCATCTTTTTATACAGATAAGCGAAAAGAAACAGAGTGGCAGGGAATTTACATGATCAAAAATGGGAAAGTACAATTGGTATCAACTGATCTCGGCGGTCCGAATGGTCTTGCTTTTTCACCCGATGAGAAATATTTCTATGCAACCAACTGGGATATCCGTGATATACATACAACAAAAACAATCTGGCGGTACGAAGTGCAAACCGATGGCACATTAAAGAATGGTAAAGTATTTTTCGATTTTAATTTTACAGAAGATGAAGAAGCGCTTGATGGATTAAAGATTGATAAAGAAGGAAATCTCTTTGTATCAGCACCGGGCGGTTTGTGGATACTGTCTCCCGATTCAAAAATTTTAGGTAAGGTAGTCACGCCTGAGCGGCCTGCAAACATGGCCTGGGGCGATGATGGGAAAACATTGTATATGACGGCACACAGTAGCCTGTACAAAATTAGAGTAAGCACAGGCGGAAAATTCTCATGGGAATAGATTATTTGCAACCTGTAATTAAGAGGAAAAATATTTAGTCCTATTTCAATACAAAAAAATGAAGAATATAAAATCATTCTGTATAGTTATCCTGTTTTCAGCAGTTAGTAAAGCATATGCACAGGATAAGAAAGAGATTTTATTGACTACGGGAGCTGGTATCATCAAATCTCCGGGTTCCTTAAGCAAAGTGCTGCACCCCTCAATTGCATTTAATTCAGGTATTGAAATTGAAAACAAATTTAATTGGTTTGCTCAGGGCACACTTGATTTAAACTCTCTCAGATATGATCAGCGTATTAAGGACGATGGATCGCCCTTTCTTTTTCAAAATACCAGCAGCTCTTTATTTATGGTAACACTTGTGGGAGGGAAAAATTTTTATTTTGCTGGAGATAAGTGGTTCACCTCAATGTATGCGGGAGGAGGGTATCTTAATATTGGAGAGCCGAGACTGATTGAATACCTTGATAATACCATTAAGCAGGAAATTAACAGAATGGGCAGTGTTTTTGGTAAAGCTGGTCTTAGGTTGGGATATAAAACGAAATTAAAATTTCTTCAGACAATTTACTTTGATGGTTCATGGTGGAAATCGCCTGTGAATATTCAGTCATCCAGTTTAACAGGTATTTCGCTTTTTATTGGAACCAGGATGAGTATGAACTAAAAACACCCGTTGTTTCAATAGTAAATATTATTGTGCATTTTTGTGCTCAGTAAATAAAAGAGGAGGAATATTTCTAATTCTTTTTAATAAAATCTTCATTATGAAAATAGCAATTGTTACCGGTGCTTCCGGTAATTTGGGTCAGGAAGTAGTAAGAAAATTTATTGAGGAAGGTTATTATGTCGTTGGTACTGTTATTCCCAACGATCCTGTACAATTAGATTTTCCCGCTCATCAATACGAAGCTGTAACAGTTGATCTTTTTGATGAAGGAGCGGCTTCTGCTTTTGTATCATCAGTTATTGAGAAGCATGAAGCAATTGATGCAGCTGTATTAACTGTGGGTGGTTTTGCAATGGGTTCTATTGCTGATACAGCATCAGCTGATATGCTGAAGCAGTATAAACTCAACTTTGAAACAGTTTATCATGTTGCCCGTCCTGTGTTTGTACAAATGATGAAACAAAAAACAGGACGAATATTTATGGTTGGATCAAAACCCGGTTTGTCTGCAGCAAACAGCAAAGGCATGACAGCTTACGGTCTTGCAAAATCCTTGGTTATTCGTTTGGCTGAAATAATGAACGTTGAAGCGAAAGGGACAAATGTTGTAGCAGGCCTGGTTGTGCCCAGCACCATTGATACGCCACAAAACCGAAAATCAATGCCCGATGCCGATGTGAGCAAGTGGGTAAAGCCGGAGGATATTGCTAATATCATTTACTATCATAGCAGCGATGAAGGCGCCATACTTCGTGAAACAGTGATAAAAGTTTATGGTAACGGTTGAATCACTATGCAATAAATCCTGTTCCCGAATGTATGTCATACGACAGTTTTCATCCAACAGATCATGAAACTTCGTTAATAATTCTACAATTTATTCAACAAGGGAAAAATATACTTATCACTGCCGGCCCAACCAGGGAAGGAATTGATCCGGTGCGTTATATCAGCAATCATTCTTCAGGTAAAATGGGATATGCTATTGCGGATATTTGTTTGCAGCAAGGTGCCAATGTTACACTTGTATCTGGTCCGGTAAGTATTTCACTTGCTCATGAAAATTTGAAGTTGGTGCAGGTGCAATCGGCCGATGAAATGTACATGGCTTGCTGCCGTTATTTTGAAGAAGCTGATATTGTTGTATTTGCAGCAGCAGTTGCAGATTACCGTCCGGCTGTAATGGCTCAACAGAAGATCAAAAAGTCAGACGAGGAGTTTTTTATCCGCATGGTAAAGAACATTGATATTGCTTATGAGTTTGGCCAGATCAAACAACCACATCAGCTTTCAGTTGGCTTTGCACTGGAAACAAATAATGAACTGCAGCATGCTATTGGTAAATTAGAGAAAAAGAATTTTGATATGGTGGTTCTTAATTCGATGAATGATGCACAAGCAGGATTTGGGTTCGATACGAATAAGATCAGTATCATCCGTAAAGATCAAACAAGAGTTGAGTTTGATCTGAAGCCGAAGAGTGAAGTGGCCATTGATATTGTAAATGAAGCTGCCAGGCTTTACCAGGCTAAAGAGAATTTTGTACGGTCACTTGTATAATCAACGAAATTTATTGAGGCTTGCAATAGATCAGTTCATCATTTTCTTTGAACCAACTCAGTCCTCCGGTTCTCTGCAATCCTTTCTTTGTATCAACATATAAAACGATCCAATCATCAAATTGTACTGCTCTTGCAGTAAGCCTTAAAGGGTCGGCAACATAGTCTTTCACAAGATCATTTAGTTTATTTCCTTTTTCATCGAGCAGCAGATAATATAGTGGCCCGGCGTTTCGCTGGCGAACATAAAAAACAGGACTGATGCCGCCGGCAATACAACGAATAGCACAATCACGATGTGGCTTTCCTCTGCCCGGTTTCATTACACCGAAATAACATTTGGGATCAAGTATTTCACCAATCAGATCTATAGTGCCAAGTTCTTTTGTTTTAGGTTGATGAGCAGACGTTGTTGCTGCAATGCCAAGCAAGGGGTTATCGTGTTCATCAATTTGCAACAACGATTTTCCATCATGGTAGATCAATGTTCCCTTGAGGGTGATTTGTTTTTGATCAAAGCTTACACCTTTCTCTTCTTCAAGCAAGCGGATAATACCTTCAGCACCATGTTTTCCATAACCAACCAATGGCATTGTAATAAAGCTGCTCCCGTTATTTTGTTGACTGTACACTTTAATGGATGGCACAGGAAACTGCTGATAGATACCTGTTACTTCTGTTAACTGTCCGTATTCAAAAACAGAGTTCGGGAATTTTTTCTGTTGCAACGATAGTAATGAAGCAAGTGCAATAGCCAATACTGCAACTGCAACTATGGCTATCGTTACCTGTTTCGCATATCCTTTTGGTGCTACAGGCATCCATCCAATATAAAATTCATTATTATTCATGTCAATTTACTTTCTGTTTATAACGATGCTCCTTCACGTTCAGTTCCTTCGACATAGGCAGTCGGGTTCAACCATACTTTGTTATTATTCACCCGAACATCATAGGTGCTTACTTTTTCTTTAAAGGGTGGTGGCGATTGTCCGTTCTGTGGCAGGTATTGATAACCATGCCAGGGGCAGGTAATACAACCGTCAACGATCTTTCCTTCACCTAATGGACCGCCCTGGTGTTTGCAAACATTGTGAATTGCGTATAATTTATTTTCATGTCGATATACAGCGATGCGTTCCCGATCAATACAAAAGATCTTTGCACGACAGTCTTCAATTTCATCTGCTTCGCATACATACACAAACCCATCATCTTTCAGTTTAAACTTCATCTTATCGATCTTTCTTTCTTTTAGTCCGGCAAGCAGGTGAAGAATAATCAGCGAAGCCGAGCCGGTAAACAGGATAAGTACAAACGCCGGATTTTTTTCATATTGAATTACACCCAACATTACATGCATTGCCACGAGCATATAGGCTGCATACACGAACATGTGCAGTGTTTTCCAAACAATAGGCGAAAGATTATGCAGCCAGAAATCATGACTGGTGATGGCCATTAAAAAGAAAATGATCAATGCAAAAAAGCCCAGCGCCTGGAATGGAAATGCCGGAATTGACCCATAGTTTGTATTAGACAGAAATAAAGAGAGGAATGGATTGGTATTGCTCAACGAATGAAACTGGATGATGCTGAAAATGCCATGAACTGCAGCAAAGGAAAACATCGTAACGCCAAGATGTCTTCTGTTGTAGAGCAACGGCATGAATTTTTTATTCAATCTTGTTAAAGGCCCGATAGAAAGAATGATGTGTAATAACAACACCGCAAGGGTAGAAGTGCTCCTGATCAGTATAGTTTCGAAAGTTGCTTCGCTGTTAAACAGTAGTGTAAGTGTAATGAATAGAACAAGGTAAGTGATACAAAAAATGGCGATCCATCCATCATATATTTTCTTTTGCCGGTTCCAGCCGACAGCACTATAAGCGGTACTCATAATTGAAAGTTGAGTGTGTCGATGATCTGTTGATGAATAAAATCGTACAACTGAAAACGGACGATGTTTTTAGAAGAGCGATCCGTTTGAATAGTGAAACGATAAATTCCTCTTGTTTCAATTCGGCCAATCAATTGTTTGTTATTTCCTTCTTTTAGCTGATAGATAACAGCAGTGGGAACTTTTAATGGCAATTCATTTCTCCATTCTAATTGCAATTCGCCTGCATCATTTTTTCTTAGTTGAGCAGTGTATGCAGGACGTTCAAGCTTATTAATACTTATTGGAAATGCTTCAGGCAGATCGATGCTGATCGCTTTTACAGGTTCTAATTGTGGAATGAGTAGCCAGGAAACAAGAATCATCACCGGTAGAAAAATCCCGATCAATACCCAACTGATGCGATGACGCTTACGCAGTTGCTTATTCATATACCTGTTCTTTTAAAGATTTTTTCCACTTGTGGAGTAATACCGGCCAAAACACAATTACACCCGGACTGATGATGATATAAAAACCAATACTGCTTCCTTTAACTGTTTCATCAATATGCCTGATGCCTTTTGCATAAAAGAACGGAACAAACAATACCCCAATCAACAGGTATATAAGTGCCGTTATAAGTATGACAAATATGATCATAAAAAAATCCTTTCTGCAAAGAGAGAACATCAACCGGAGTTTTGTTGTCGCTCAATTGACGTACAAGAAGAGAAAAACTGTTTAAACAGTGAGCACACTGTTCCACCCATTAAAGCCATCGGGTTCACGCACTGGGTTCTCCACATCTTCCACCCACATCTTATCATCAATTAAAAATTTATACGTGTAAGTGCCTTGTGGTGGTATGGGTATTTCAATTTTCCAGGAACCGTTGGCACATGGCTCCATCAGCAAAACATCCTGCGCCCAATAATTAAAGCTACCTGCAAGTGATATCTGGTGAGCGCAACTATTCTGAATATGAAATTCGATCATTCTTTTTGGCCTGTTAATATAAGGCGATGCATGTTGTTTCATTACAACCTCACGGTTTAAAATGTTAAGCAATGCTCTGCGGGGACGGATATAACCATAACCTTGCTTTACAACGGGCACATCGGGCAGGCGTTTAGCTGTACTGAATAGCAGGCGACGGATATTCAAAGGATCAAGTTCCGGTTTTGCCTGTAGTAACTGTGCAATTACACCGCTTACCAACGGAGCCGCAAACGAAGTGCCATCAACATGCATGTAGTGCTTAGAAAAAAACTTTGTTTGCAATACTCTCTTTGCCAGCAACTGCCTGCAATAAGTTACACTCATTTTTTCATTTCCGTATTCAGGAAGCGAAGTATTTTTTTGCACATCGGGCCATTGCTGCATTAACTCTTCATCAGAAAGTTGGATGGCATTGTGTAATACAGCTGCCTCCTCCGCTTCATGAGTGCCGGGTAAGATAGGTGCAGCGATCCACATGGCATTTGCAACCAACTCGGGTTTATATAAACCATCGATTGTTGTGCCGAACGAAGAATGATAACTGAACGGAACAGCAGTAAGATCATTTGCATCATCTACACCGCCAATACTGATCACATTCGGTGCATTTGCAGGTGGTTTGATCATAACTTCCGTATCGTTCCCGGCTGCACCAACAATGTTGATGCCTGCATTGATAAGTTGTTCTGCAAGCTGATCAATTCCTGATTCATGATAACTTATATTCTCGTCAGCACTCACGCTCAGGTTTACGATTTTAATATGATAGGTTAGATGATTTGCTGCAACCCATTCTAACGCTTTCATGATATTGGCAGTTGCTATTCTGCCATTGTCATCCTGCACTTTGATCAATACTAGTTCAGCATCAGGCGAAATCCCTTTGTATAAACCGTTGCTGCAATAACCATCACCTGCACATACTACACTCGTCATGGTTCCATGCCAGGCAGATGAATGTGGTTTGCTGAAAAAATCTTCCGTGCGGTCGGGATGAGTAATATCAATGATCTTTTTAATGCGGTTGCGTGTTTTAACCAGGTCGTCATGCAGGTAAAATCCGCTGTCAATAAAACAAATGGTGACGCCTTTGCCGGTGAACCGCACATCTGTATCTATGCGAAGTGCGGAAGGGAGAATGATGAAATCATCAGGACTTTTCACCGGGAAGTGCGGGCCAATTTCAGGAAGCATGCGTTGCTGCATCAATAATTCAGTATGATAATAATCAATACAACGACTGCACATGCCATCATCTATTGCCCAATCAGGAAATTGTTCTTTGATCTTATCTATAACCAATCGCTCACTTTCAAGATGAAACCGATAAATAAGTTTGTGTATTTCATCACCACAAAGCGGACATGTAATAGCAGTTGTTTCGTTCATGGCAAAATTTGATTGAATTATTTTTCAATTACATACTCTTTGATCTGCACAGCATGCCCATCAGGATCTTTCACAATAAATGATTTTGTATGCACACCGTTTTGTTGCTGATGAATTAGTTTGCCTGAAACAAATTTGTAGTTCGATGCTTTTAATTGTTTGTATAATTTCTCCGCATCAGTGGTGATCATATTTGTTTGCCAGAACCAGAGATCATCAGCTCTTGTATCAGATGGATATAAACGACCAGGCCCTGGTTTCAGGTATTTAAGAAATTCAACACCAGGCCCGGCAGGGGATCTGTAACCTGTAATATGTAATGAT
>JAKFDY010000617.1:0-4895 GCA_036675885.1 Lacibacter sp.
GGATGAAGATCTTCACCCTTTTTTTTAATTGTTTTGAGATTCCCGATTGATCAGGCATAAGCATGTTCGGTTTCCCCGATGTACACATAGTGTGCCGGGTACACCGTTGGCTTGCCTTCCTTGAAACCATTTTTCTCAAGAAGAGGCATCAGTGTTTTGCCAAATTCATCAAATGCCTGTTGCGATTCCCAAACGTCAACAACACACCAGTTGTTGCCGGGTTTTGCAAAGCCTACATGAGAAATAACTCCTTTGGGATGTTCGAATCCCGCAGCTTTGAGATCTTCCCAAATTTGGTCGTATTGCCGGGCTGTGCCGCCAGCAATGTTAAACTCAACTACGATCTGATTCATGGTATTTGTTTTTAGTGAATAAATCTGAGAAATGAATTTCAGAGTTATCACAAAGCAGGATCTGCTTTCAGGGGGGAAGGGACGTAAAGTTAGAATGTTTTAGAGGTGAAATCCAAGCGAAAGTTTTGCACCATGACAACTTTTTTATTGCAATTTGTGCGGCTTTGGTTTACACAGGTATTCGTTCCTTAATTTGCAACATGTCTTTACTTCATCCACTTTCGCATAACCTGCCTTTGCAGGAAGCCTTGTTTGTTTTTGCATTGGAAGCCGAAGCAGCCGAAGAGTTTATCGATTGCAACTCACTCATCACTGGTATCGGCAAGGTAAGTGCCACTTATGCACTCACCAAATACATAGCGCAACAAAAACCGGCTATGATCATTAATCTTGGCTCAGCCGGAAGTAATACATTCAGCAAAGGCGATATTGTTTGCTGTACGCAATTCATTCAACGGGATATGGATGTACGTGGACTTGGGTTTCAACTCTACGAAACACCTTTAAGCGGAATTGATCCTTTGTTAAAGTACGGATTGCAGATTGAAGGTTTACCACATGGCATTTGCGGTACCGGTGATAATTTTGAAATGAGCCATACAGCTACAGACTATAATGTGGTTGATATGGAAGCATATCCGCTTGCATTGATAGCGATGCAAGCGGATATTCCCTTTCTCTGCCTGAAATATATTTCTGATGGTGCAAATGGCGATGCTGCGGACGACTGGAATGAGCTGGTGCATAAGGCGGCTGTTGCATTTCGGAAATTGTTGTTTGGGTGAAGAATGCTGTCTATTCCTAAAACAGCTAACAGATTATGTTTTGCGGTGCAGGCAATTAATTTTACTTGTTGATCCGGTAGCTATTGGATGGTCAGGAAATCAATAACGGCGCAGTGAGATAATTTTCTTGCAGTTGTCAGTTTTTTTTCAGCTGTTCGTGATCAACAAAAGTTTTTCAACATCAAGGATTGTGATCTTGCTGCCGGTTGTTTCTAAAATACCATCTTGCTTCAACTCCGTTAGCAGGCGTACTACATTTTCCCTTGCTGTGCCAACAAGATTGGCGAGGTCTTTCCGGCTCATATTTATCTCCACATGCATGCCCGGTTTAAAATCAACTTTATACTTTTCTCTCAGGATGATGAGTTGTATGGCCAGTCGTTCCTTTGCAGATTTTTGTGTGAACAGAGAAAGGCTGTTGGCTAACACAGAGAATTCATGACTGAGTGTTTTCAGCAATCGTTTACTTAACACTTCCGATTGCTGCATCGCTTCCAGGAAATCTTCTTTTGGAATAAAAACAATACTGCTGTTTTCCAATGCAGCAGCAGAATCAGGGTAATGATCCTGTGCAAGTATGGCATGATAACCAATCAACTCACCGGTGTTGGCTACATAAATGATCTGCTCCCTTCCCTCTTTATCTGCTTTATACTTTTTTACTTTGCCTTCTTTAATGAAGAAAATGCCGGTGGGGAAGCCGCCTTCCCTGAAAATGATCTCTCCTTTTGCATACAGGTGCTCTGTTTGGTGCATAGTAAGAAGCGCATAATCTTCCGGCGGGAGACCGGCCATAATGGATTCACTTTTAAAATCCCATTTCTCAAAAGGGAAAAGGCTGCGTATACTCATTGTAGAATGTTCAAATTTAGTTTAATAAAACCTGATATTTATCACTTTAACGGGTGATAAGGTTAACCGCAGCGGAAGCCACCCGCCGGTAGCTTTGCACAATGCAAGTGAATAACCGATTCAAGAAAGACCTGTATTTCACACACGATCATGAATGGATCGATTTCCAGGGTTCTGTTGCTTACACCGGGATATGCAGGTTTAAATTAACGGGTTTCAAAAATGTGCAGGAGATGAAGTTTTATGATGCACCCGGTATAAAAAAGCAAGGCGAAGTAATTGCATCTATCCACTACAATGACTATAGAATTGAAGCACATATGCCGGTGGATGGAAAGGTCATTCAGATCAACGATCATTTTTTAGCAGGGAATTATGAACTGTTACTCAACAACCCTGAGAATTTAGGTTGGGTAGCCCTGATCATTCCATTTCAACCTTACGAACGCAACGGGCTGCTTCTGCCAAAACAATACAGCATGCATTCAAAAAATAAGTTTGCCAGGAGTTGATTATCCCCAATAAAGATTATGCACTTTCTCGAGCAGAATAAATACAGAGATAAATGGTTTCGGTCCGACAGGGAGTTCGATGAGCTTTATCCATACTATATAAAGGCATTGGCATTTAAACACTGGACGGCATTGAGTATAGCACGGAAGGCAGCTAATTTCCTGGCTGCTGAACCGAATGTATCTATTCTTGATATTGGTTGTGGCGTAGGAAAATTTTGTCTTGCCGCTGCTCAGCATCAACCCAAGGCATTTTATTATGGTATTGAACAACGGAAATGGTTGCTCCATTATGCAGAACATGCAAAAACAGAATTGGAGCTAGAGAATGTGCATTTTATTGAAGGCAACTTCACGCAGTTAGACTTTAACCGTTACGACCATTTTTATTTTTATAATCCGTTTTACGAAAACCTGGCGGGTACCGATAAAATAGATGACAGTATTGATTACTCGGTTGAATTGTATAACTACTACAACCGTTATTTATTCAGAAAGCTGCAGCAAAAACCAGCCGGTACAAGACTGGCAACTTTTCACAGCCTTGAAGAAGAAATACCATCTGACTATCATCTTGTGGGTAGTGAGGCGAATGAGCTGTTGAAATTCTGGATCAAAGTATAACAAGGTTAAATGGCCATCAACTTATAATTGATTCTTTAAACTGTATTCTGATTATTGATAAGCTTCCGAAACCATTTTGTTATTGCCCTGGAAAACAACTGGACCATCACTTCTAAAACCCTGACAACAACCAAAGGGTGCTGCACCCAACAGCATCCTCTTTTAACTTTGTTTAAGATTTATCAGTTATGGAAATGTATTTAAAAAGATTGCTTAACGCAATAATGTTAAGTAATGCTCACTACTAAAAGCCGTTACAATTATGTTTCGCCCCAAGCTATTTGATACCCTTAAAAATTACAACCGTCAACAGTTTAGTAAAGATTTGATGGCCGGGCTTATTGTAGGTATTGTGGCATTACCACTCGCCATAGCTTTTGCAATTGCCAGCGGTGTTTCTCCTGAAAAAGGGTTGATCACAGCTGTTATTGCGGGGTTTATTATATCGGCATTTGGGGGTAGTCGTGTGCAAATTGGCGGACCAACAGGTGCGTTTATTGTAATTGTTTATGGCATTGTGCAAACACATGGAGTAAACGGTTTGATCATTGCTACATTCATGGCAGGTGTTCTGTTGATCGTTATGGGCTTGGCAAGGTTGGGATCTGTGATCAGGTTTATTCCTCACCCGCTTATTGTTGGATTCACGAGTGGTATAGCGATCATTATTTTCTCATCTCAAATGAAAGATTTTTTTGGGCTGAAGATGGGAACGGTGCCTGCCGAATTTACTGATAAGTGGGGCGCTTATGTTATGCACTTCAACAGCATTAATGTATATTCAACAGGTATTGCTGTGGCTACTGTGTTGATCGTATTACTTTGGCCGAAAGTGACACACAAAATACCCGGAACCTTCATTGCTATTTTGGTCACTACTGCAGCTGCTTCAATTTTTCAATTGCCTGTTGAAACCATTGGCAGCAGGTTTGGTGCAATTCCTTCTTCCATTCCAACACCCTCATTTCCTCATTTAGATTATGCAACCATCAGGAGTTTAGTGCAACCTGCTTTCACCATCGCTATGCTTGGTGCAATTGAATCGTTATTATCGGCAGTGGTAGCAGACGGTATGATTGGAGGCAATCACAAGTCGAATGTGGAACTGATTGCGCAAGGTATAGCGAATGTATTCTCTTCTTTGTTTGGTGGCATACCGGCAACAGGTGCTATTGCACGCACCGCCACCAATGTTAAAAATGGTGGACGTACACCTGTTGCAGGCATGGTGCATGCAGTAACGCTTTTACTCATTATGTTGTTTGTTGGTAAATGGGCAGCATTGATACCTATGGCAACATTAGCAGGAATATTAGTGGTGATTGCTTACAACATGAGCGAGTGGGAAAATTTCCGTTCGGTATTAAAGGGGCCAAGAAGTGATATTGCTGTTTTGCTCACAACATTTTTCTTAACCGTATTTATTGATCTTACAGTTGCCATTGAAATAGGAATGATTCTGGCTGCTTTCTTATTCATGCGAAAAATGATCCAGTTCAGTGATGTGCGTTTGCTCTCGGGAGAAACAGGAGATAATTCTGATGAGCAGGATAAAGAAGCGATCAGTAATTACCAGGTTCCGGATGGCGTGGATGTGTTTGAAATAACCGGTCCGTTATTTTTTGGTGCAGCGTATAAGTTTAAAGATGCAATGAAGCTGATTGAGAAAACACCCAATGTATTGATTATACGAATGCGTCATGTGCCCATCATTGATGCAACCGGCATCAAGACGATTGCAGAAGTGTATAAAGAATCAAAGCGAAGAG
>JAKFDY010000618.1:0-3676 GCA_036675885.1 Lacibacter sp.
AAGAATAAACGTTGGTGCTTCTTTTAATTGCGATACAAATCCATTTTTATCAAAAGTCAATACCACCGGTTCATCATGTTCATAACTATGGATCACCACTTTCCCACTCTTCGTTCCTCTTCGCAGGTAATCGGATACATCCAGTTTTAGTTTCGTCAATTGTTTTTTTGAACTGAGTGCAAGTGCAATCGCCTGTAGTATCGAACTCTTACCAATACCATTATCACCTAACAGTAATAACCATGATTCACGGTTGTTACTTTCATCTACTGCTTTGATCGTGAGCGTTAGCTGTTCAATCGATTTAAAATTTTCTATCTCGATTGACTTAATAGAGAAGCGTTTGATCGTATCAAGAACATTACTGATTTTTTTAATGGCATTCGTTTCTGATCTTGTTTGCGGGACAGCACTGCTTTTTTTCACAACTGTTTTCGAACGGTCTTTCTGTGATCTTTTCAGACTTTCCCATATTGCTGCGTTTTTCTCATACCATTCCCCAAAAACCATCCGCTGTACGGCAGCATAATTCGCAAACGGGACGAATGTCTGCAAATCTGCCACGTTCAAATAGAGTTCTTTTTGCCATTTACTTCCCCGGACCACACCATCCGACGCCAGCATGTCCAGTTCTCGTTTAAATTTCGCCGCTGCCATTTTTCTGCTCTCCACCAGTTCCTTTCGGTTCAATCCCAGCACTTCAATCGTCACCTTTCCTTTTTCTGTCGACGGTCTTACCTTGCCGTTCACTTCAAAAAACAAGTGTTCGAATGGTTCATCTACAAAAGGATCGATCAGCAAGGCTTCTTCCCGTTCCAGGGCTTTTCCTTTTTCGCCAATTTTACATCTGAGCTTTTCATTCTTGAGCGGAAAATAATCACGCTTGTATTTTTCACTACATATAGAGCAGGAAATCAGCAGGTTGTCCCATTCATAAGCAAGCCACCAGTAATGTGAAGGAGCATACTCCTTTGGGTTCAACCCCCTTGCACCGGCTTTGGGTCTGAACTGATCAATTTCACCACCTGTTTTCGACCCGAATTTGGATTCACAATAAGCACATTTGTCATTGGTCAATTCCCTCAGGTCACCCTTGATCGGTGTCAAGACATTCAAATCAAAACGAAGTCGCTCGATCCGCCCCGATTTGTCAATCTGTTTCTTAAGATCCTCTTTTGCAAGCAACAACTTTTTCGATTTGAAATAAGCAGGTGCAGCTTCTCGTTTTAACGTGATCATACAACAAGTTTTAAATTTAAATCTTCACTGCTCCATGCAGTGTTGTATATAAAAATTCCCGTGGATTAGTTCTTGCGATCTGGTCAAACTCGTCTTCCGTTAAGTCATCAATCATATTTGCCAGCATATTCTTTTCCGATTTATGATTTCTGACAACATAAAAATCTGTCCCAAACAACACTCTTTTTTTCAACACGCCATTCGATAAGGTTTGTTTCAGCAATGGTTGAATTCCTTGACTATGTAAAATATAACTCAAATCAGCATATACATTGGGGTATTGTAATATGATGCTGCAGATTATCGAATACCAGTCAACATATTTCCAGATATGTTCTAATTTTCCCGGTTTAGGTTGACTTTTTTCATCAGTTAAAAAATTAATTCCCTTTGTTGGATTTCTGACCAGTTGTACCGCATAATTTTCTCTGTCGAATTCAAAATAACGATTCCATTCATCGTCGCCACCAAAATGACCGAAGCATAATTTGAGGTGATGCAGATCACTCGTCATCGGCGTCGTTTCATTTGTATATCCAAACATGTCACGAACGCGTTGATCTTTTGCCTTGCCGACAAGCTGACGTAACAAGGTTTCTTCAAGCAAACACAGATAGTTTAACGGATGCGTGAAGTTGTTACAGAAATCTTTGTTTTCCGTTTCCAATAATTTCAATTCCACATATTCACTATTTCCGTCCGCCTGTTTAAACACCGGGTGCGTGTCCCAGTCAGTGTCTTTTGTACCTCTGTAGAAAATCGTCCCACGTATACAATGTGTGAGTATCGGTATTTGATTGTCGGCTGCATATTTCCAAAGCGGTAACAGCTCCTCATCGAATGGATAATAACCGAGTGCAGGATAGATTTTAAACCCGTTAAACTTCGCGTCTTTGATGTATTCTTTGATAAAACAATCCTTAAGCTCAATCGCACCATTACTTACTGCATAATCAAACTGAAGTTTACCTTCAGCTATTATCCGTCTCGGTTCAACAAATACAAACGGGAAAAAAAGATCTTTGTACTCGTCTTTCTGTTTGATCGCTTTAAGTTCAGCCATTTGATCACGGTAACGGCTACCCGCTTCTAACTTACCGGCATCCATAAATTCCATATCCATGGGAAGTATCACGAACCCCGTTCCTGTCGGGTACTGATTTTTTAATCGTCCAAATACCCTCGCCTGTTGATCATAAAACGCAAAGCGTCCTATGTTCAGGTAGCGACCAGCGAGTTCTTTTGTTTTTGGACCTGGCAACACGCCTAAGAATGACCAGGTCTTTTTCAAAACAAACAGAAACAGGTTTCTGCCTGACCGGAAAAAAAGCAGGAAGAATAACAGCAGTAAGAACTTAACAAACCCATTGTCAGGCAACCAAAGTAACCCCTTTTCATCCATCCACGATCTTATAGCAGAAGAGTGCTCCTGCACAGCTTTCGTGGGATTGCCAAAAGATTTCAGCCAATCATTAATAAAGAAAATAGAATGAAGGAACAGCCATACACCCAGGATAAAGCTGAGTATACCAAGTATCCGATAACGTTTTGTGACGATAATAATCTTGTAATAAATCTCTTTAATTCGCTTATACCATGGCTTAAATTGTATAGTGTAAGGTTTTTCGAACCACCATCTGAACAGTTTTACAAATGCCGAAACAGGAAACAAATAATAGAAGGGCCACGGTACAAATGTTTTTGCTAAATGTGGAGGAACATGATCCCCGGTGAATATATGTGTATGACAGTTAATGATTGGTTGCTTGGCTTGATTGTCCATCTTTATAAAGTGAATTTTGGTTTTTAATTTAGTTGACAAACAGTTCATTGCTGCATGGCAATTCAGTTTGCCGTTGCACAGCATTCACGAGGTATAGAATAAATCAGGATTTATAAGGATTACTCAGTAAGTAACGTCGAACACTTAGTACAAAATAATATATGAAACCGACAGTTGCAATACTACTTTCCGGTTATATTATTTTACCTATCCTGACCGTTATTACTGCCAATGTAAAAAATTTTGCACGCTGTGCAACCGTGTTTTGACGGTATTGAATACAACTTCACTTCCATGAATAGGGATGTGAATGGAATAGCTAATTCAGATTAACCCTTCCATGTAACTTAGGCCTTAGCCACAAAAGCAATTCACTAAGAAAATCTGGCTGTTGCATTTTTAAAAACAATTGCTGGTTTCTCTCACTTAGAGCCGCCCATTCCATTAGGTGCTTTTTTTCGATTTCATCAACATCATTAAGCAAATACCTGGTGATAATGCCTGCAATGATCCAGATTTCAGTTGCCTCGTCGGTTTCTATTATCAATTGGGTGGGGTCAAAAACAGCTTCATCATAACCCGCAATTAGTTCCTCAAAAAACGTCATGTTTTCATCAGATTCACAAACCCATGCATTGAGCTGGTCTTTTTCAT
>JAKFDY010000619.1:0-5568 GCA_036675885.1 Lacibacter sp.
TTTCTTTCGTAAAAACCTGAATGATAAATCAACGCTTTTTCACAGCTTAGTAAACAATATGATGAACCAAAAACCAGTTTTAATTCACCAATTAAATCAGGGGTAATTTAAAGCCAATTTCTATTGATTGATATCTAACATACATGATTTTTTGCTCGCACACAACAAGCTAATTTATGCAACTGAATCGAAAAAATAAATTCCGAATTAATGCTGGCAGGTTTCCCGACCTGTGCATTTGTGTTACTAAGGTAATTGTATAGGAAGAAAAGTAACAGATGACAACAGGATCTGCGCCAGAAAAAAATTGAGTAACCAAAAGCTGTTACAATCCAATTTTTAATGAAATTGTTGGATGCATCTTTGAAACTACTCCATCTTGTTGTAGGAACAGGACAGGTGTTTTGTTTAATGTTACAGATGCTGCTTTCTTTTTATTCTTCGATGAACTTATGAAAAAAGGGATACTTGCTAAAGACACTGCACCACCTCCCGCCGCAATATAAGCTCCTGTAAAATCAAAGTCGAGCCATCCGTCGCTGTTATGTTCGTGTATGATGTAAACGATGCCCCCGGCTAAAGCGATACCAAGACCAGTGCAAAGTACTACCAAGCCAGTAGTCTTTTGTTTTTTACTTTTTTGTAAGTAATAATCTTTTGAAGGAATCGAGCTTGTTGGGGGCTGTGAAAATGATTGAGCAATGAAGAAGAAGAATGCAATCGAAAAAGCAAGTTTTTTCATAAAATGTGTTTTGTTATCAGTTGTTAATAATGCGTTTGTCCAGCAGTCACGCTTATCCCTTATTAAAGCGTAGCAGGAAATTTCTTACCAAGTGTTTAAGATAATGCGTGCAATAGTAATATACGCAACAGCCTTTGAATATTCAAGCAGAGAACCAACTATTCTTTACAGATTGTAATGTGCGAAATGCTGACGCAGTTTTTTTGACCTGTGCATTTGTGTTACCAAAGTAAGGAGAAGTAACGGATGGCAACAGGTCAGAGACCACAAGTGTTCGAAACCTGAGTTAGGGTATTTTTGTGTATGACTGTAACTGAACTGCTCCGTCTTATTCCATCAGAAGTATTCAGGGAATTAGCTGTTGAAACCAAAGTTGACGCACAGATAAAGAAGTTGTCGGGTGAAGTAATGTTCAAGCTGATTTTGTTTTCGATGTTAAACTCAGATAAAATGAGTTTGCGGGTGATGGAAACATTTCTTCATTCCGCCAAATTCAAATCCTTTGCCGAGTTTGATATTATTGACAGCAGGTACAATTCTATCAGAGACCGAATCTGCACAATCAATCCGGCTTACTTTGAAAAGCTCTTTGAGGCTGTTTTCACTGTTTACAACAAAGAATTAAAAGAAGAAAAAGCGCTTTCAAAAACGGACAGTACTTACGTTGCTTTATCAGCAAAACTTTTTGCAGGCGGCATGGAGAACGGCACCAGTGATAAACGCTTTGTAAAATACAGTGTAAATCTGAAGGGCAGCATCCCTTCATCTGTAAAGATTTTTACAAGCCAGTCTTATGTAAGTGAAGAACTGGCTATGGCAGAATTGATCAATGAAGACTCCTCGCTGGAAGGTGGCATCGTTGTTTTTGACCGGGGTATTCAATCACGTAATTCCTTCGACAGATTTACCAGCGACAAAAAATTATTTATCAGCCGTGCGAATCTGAATGTAAGATGCAAGACTGTGAAATTGGGAAAGGTTCCATTAAAACCTGCAGAAAGTACTGTAACAATTACCAGCGATGAAACAGGGTTTTTAATCAACAAAAAAGAGAAATACACACAGCATCACTACAGAATCATAAAAGGTGTTATAGATAAAACCAACGAGCCTGTTTGCTTTGTAACAAATATACTGGATGAAGATTGTTATGTTATTGCAGGGTGGTACAAACAAAGATGGGAAATTGAAACATTCTTTAAATTCCTCAAACAGCATCTAAATGTAAAACATCTGGTTTCAAGAACAGAAAATGGAATAAAAGTGATGATCTACATGACAATGATTCTGGCAGTACTTATACTGGCTTATAAAAAGATCAACAAAATAAAAGGGTTTAAGATAGCCAAACTAAAATTTGAAATTGAAGTGGAAAATGAAGTGATCAAAACAATTGTTCTGCTATGCGGTGGTAACCCGGAAAAAGCAGCTCACTTATTCAATTCCGGATAAAAAGGTTTCGAACACTTGTGGTCAGAGACCTTCGCCAGAACGGTGTTTTTTAGTCTACTTGAACAATAAATGAATTAAAGGCATTGATTATATCTTTATTTATTTTCTCGTCAACTCGAAAAGAGGAATAATAGAAGCCTCGTTCTACTCTCTTAGTATTGATTGAATTCAATTTTAGAGGTCGTGAGTGAAACACTCCATAAAGCTTATCATCTTCAAACAAAAGCCAAAGTCGTAAAAGTGGTGAAGGGTCATCTATCCAGCTTTCATCGATCTCATATCCTTTGAAATTTGGCAAGAGGCCATCGTAATCATTGAACTGAAAGTCTTTAAGAAAACCTTCAAAGTTGGCTATTGTCAATGCCGATGGATTATTTGCAATTGTTGTGAAAGCGTTTTCTGGAATTGTAGTTGGTTTAATGTTGGAGATAGAACTGTAGCCTACAAGTTCCCCTTTCAAGCCATCACTACCTTTAAATGCGCTAGCTAACTGTATGTTCTCAGTCGCCTGTCCGACTTCTTTGCTATCAACGAATATTTTACTTCCTTTTAAAATTGATAAACTATTCATTTGTTCTTGTGTCAAATCCACAAATACACCAATTTTTAACCATTCGTTTTTAGGATTATTTGCTGAGACAGCAATATTGTCATTAAGGGTGAATAGAAGTTTACAATTGTTTGCTTCTCTGATATTTGCTGGCCCATCTATTCTTTCACTGATAATAATACTATCAGCATCTGAATTGCTGACTGGTCTGGTTGCGGTCTTATCTTTATTCTTTGAATTACAGGCGCCAATAAAAAAAGTGATTAGGAATAGGAGTGATCTCATAAAATTATAACTATGCGCTAAAATACGCAAAGAGTTCAAAAGGTAAGATGCCCAAGTTTTTGATTTACGTTTTTTAATTGTTGTGTTTTTAAACTCGCCACTTTCCCAATCACCCAATCCCCGCCAAACTTCCCCCTTTCACAAACAACCGGTCAATTTTTTTCTCTACTTCAGCATCCTTTTCCAATGGTGGTGCATGGTGCGGTTTCAAGCGTGCATCAAAAACAACAGGCCCTTTGCAGCCCCAATGCTTGTATTCGGTAAACGAAGCAATACCATACACATCATGACTTGGGTTGCAACGTGTATAACTCACCCATAAATAATTACGTAGGTTGGCAGCAACAAAACTGCTGTCGTCGCAAACAATGATCTGTGCAACCGTATTTAATTGCCCATTGCTTATTGTCAATTGCCTATTGAGAACCTCCATTTCTTTCTCCGCTTCTTCATACGTTGTAAACTTCTTCGCCTGCAAAGCAACAACACCCGGCATGCAGAGCTGTGCATGTTCAAACTGCTGTAATTCTTTCAATGCAGTGGGAACTTCTCTGCACAATTCTCTTTTCTTATCACCATATGCTGCTAATACCAACTTGCTGCCGCTGTTTAATCCTGTGCCGGAATAATCTAATGTATCAATAGTCGTGTTGGTGTGGAAGTGCAGATCTCTTGTGTAATCGATCCGTTCAAAAATATATTCGAGATAGTGTTGAACATTATGTGTTGTTAATTGATTCGTATCCTCAGCAGTAATAAATAAAAACTTCGCCAGACTTAATTGCCCAGTGCCGAGTACATGATTGGCAATGGTTAATAATTCGGCAGGTTGCTTGGTGGGCATATAAGGTGTGTAACGTTCACTGCCAATTGCCAGTAACAAAGGATGAACACCTGCAGCATCAACTGCATGTACTTCTTTCAAACCCGGTACTTCCTGTGGAATAGCGTTGCCCGTTAGTTCATGTATCAACTCACCAAAGCTTGTGTCTTCCTGTGGTGGCCTGCCAACAACTGTAAAAGGCCAGATAGCATTCTTCTTTGCATACACATTGTTCACCTTCATTAACGGGAAGGCGTGTGTTAAACTATAATATCCTAAGTGATCACCAAACGGTCCTTCAGGTTTATTCTGCAACGGATCAACTTCTCCTGTTATTACAAAATCAGCATCGGTACTGATAGCATTACTCAATGCATCGTAAGCATAACGGAAACGCCGGCCACCCAATACGCCCGCAAATGTCATTTCACTGATACCTTCGGGCAATGGCATCACCGCACTTAAGGTATGCGAAGGTGGTCCGCCAACAAAACAACTCACTTTCAACGGTTGTCCTTTGGCATTTGCTTTTGTTTGATGAATACCAATGCCACGATGCAATTGATAATGCAAACCAACTTCTTTATTCAACTCATAGTCGTTCCCATTCAGCTGTATGCGATACATGCCGAGATTCGATTTCATGATGCCGGGCTGATCAGCATCTTCCGTATACACCTGTGGTAATGTAACAAACGCACCACCATCCATCGGCCAATGTTTAATGAGTGGCAGATCGCTCACCTGTATTTTATCAAATGAAAAAGAAGATTGTTTTTTAGGTAATGCTTTCAACGCTGCTAAACCCGTACTGAAATTCTGTAGCGGACTCTTCAATGCCTTAACAGGATCGTCTTTTAATTCGATCAGTTTTTGCACAAGCGCAAATGTATCACGGAAGATGAACTTGCTGCGGTTGAGTGTGCCGAAGATATTTGAAGCAGCACGGTATTTCGATCCTTTCACATGTTCAAACAAGAGGGCAGGGCCTTTTGCCTCGTACACACGGAGATGAATAGCCGCCATTTCCAGGTGCGGATCTACTTCTTCTTTTATGCGAACAAGATGACCGTTCCGTTCCAGATCGAGTAAACATTCTTCCAGTGAGCTGTATGCCATAATGCAAAAGTAAGGGCAAGAAGCCTCTCCCTCGTTCCCTCTCCGGAGGAAAGGGAGGCCCGCCCGTAAACAAATATGCAGCAATTGTAATTAGGCATTTCAACTTTGGTTATAAAACCATCTTTGGGATAAAGATAAATTAAAGGTTATGGGTTATGCGTTACGGGTACTCATCATTCATCTCTCATCACTCATAACTGTTTTATCTGCATCTTTGTGTCTTCCCGTCTTACCGGCAAAAAATAACAATGAAGCTTAATTTCCCCATCGAAGTAAAAAAAAGCAAGGTAGCAGGCAAAGGGGCATTTGCTCAAAAAGCTATTCCTGCAAAAAAGAAACTCGGCAATATGGCCGGTGAAATTATCAGTTATAAAGAAGCACAACGCAGAGTAAAGAAACAGCATGCAGGTGAATTGCTGATGGTGGAGTTTGATAACGATCCGGTGGCATTAGATGCAAGCATCAACCGCAACGCCTTATCCTACATCAATCATTCCTGCGATCCCAACACATACATGCGTCGTGCTTACAGGCAAGTGGAGTTCTACAGTAAACGACCTATCAAAAAAGGAGAGGAGCTCTCCTGCGATTATGGTG